>NZ_LZKF01000206.1:0-19860 GCF_001672665.1 Mycobacterium sp. E2238
CCGCTCACCGCGCGGCGCGCACCGATCGCGGCTTCTGCATGAACCTCGACGGCGCGTTGCAAGGCCGCTTTCCCGGTGTGCGGTTGGCCATCGCGCGGGACGGGCGCGGCCGGGCCGTCGCGTTTCACCGATACCTGAGCGCCGGCGGGGGATCGGAAGTCAGCCTCGACGTGCCGTTCCGCCGCCCGGACGCCCCCAACGGCGTCGACGAGCGGCTCAGCGTCGACATGATCGCTCACGCGAGTGCCACCGGCGGACAGCGCCTTTCGCTCGCATTCGCGGCGTTCCCGGAGATCTTCGAGGCCGCCCAACCGGGGCCGCTGCAGCGGATCGCGCTGCGGCTGATCCACTTGCTGGACCCGCTGATCCGGCTCGAGTCCCTGTACCGCTACCTCCGCAAGTTCCACGCGCTGTCCGAGCGGCGCTACGTGGTGTTGTGCGCCCACCACATTCCGGCCGCACTGCTGGTCTTGCTGTCGCTGGAATTCGTTCCGCGCCCGCGCCGCATGAGACGGGGCTAGCGGCGGGGATCACTCCACCGGCACACCGAAACGGAACCGGCGCCCCGTGACCGACTCGGGAACGATCCGCACGAAGTGTGACTTCTCCGTGGCCGTCCAGGGCAGTACCTGCGCGCGCTCGGCTTCCTCGATTTCCTCGTTGCTGCGGCAGGAGCGCGCGGTGCCCTTGATGATCACGCTCCAGCCCTCGGCGACGTTGTGGTCGTCGACCTCGAACAGCACCCGGTTGTTGATCGCCGTGCTGACCAACTTGGTGCCCTCCGCGGTACGAAACAGCACCGTATTTCGCTGCACGACGTAATTGACCGGGAAGATCTCGGGCTGGTTACCAACGCTGGTCACCAAGCGCCCCAGCGTCACACCGGCCAGCAGTTCCCAGCATTCGTTCACCGACAGGATCGAAACCCCATTATCGATCAGCGACATCAGTTGTCCTCTTCGTCGACGGCACTACACTCTCGATGGTATTGCCGGCGGCGGACGCCAGCGCCGGCCGAAAGTCCCGCAGGTCCGGGACCAAAGTTCTTTCCCCACTTGCCCATACCGTCGCCCAGCGCACTGGCTAGCGGACCTCGAGGACATCGCCCAGCGGGCGGCGCGGTGTCGCCGCCGGGAGGTGCTCCAGCGGCGGCGCGATCCCCACGCGAATCAACACTTGCGGCTCGCCGCGCAGGCCGATGAGTTCGCGCACGATGTCACGGCTTTCGTCCAGTTCGATCAGATGGGTGAGCGGGCAGGTCGCCATACCGGCGACAGTGCACTCGAGCAGCACGGTCGAGAGCACCTCGCCGCACCGCAGCACGTCCGACCTGGTGTCCCCGGGTGTCGACAACACGAGGATCTTCGCCCAATCGACTTTGACCTCGCCGCGCCGGTCGGCATGGCTCCTGGTCGGAAAGCTGCGGGCCACGTCGACCCGCCAGCTCTCCTTGTCGGAGGCCAGCGCGGTCGGCGGCATCCCCTCGGCCAGTGCGAATGACGAAGTCCACCAGTCGAGTTCGGCGTGATAGTAGGAATCGTCGCGGCGGAGCTCCTCGGTCAGTTGCGAAGCCTCCACCAGGAGTGGTCGCACATCGTCGGGGAGTACGTTCAGGGCGACCTCGGTGTCGTCGAACGTGTCACGCAGTGCGGGTTCGAACAGGTCCCAATAGGTGGGTCGCCCCAAGGGAAGCCGGTCGGTGCGGCGCTGCAGGATCGCTTCGGCGCGGCGGTGCTCGGCCTCGGTGACCTGCGTTCGCGGGCTGAAGGTGACCGAGGCCAGCTGGTGGGGGTCATCCGGGTCGGGAAACCGGTCGACCATCGGTTCCCAGCCCGCGGCGGTCATGGCGACGCAAAGGTGGTTCAGGATGGCGCCGCAGGACAAGATCACTTGGCGGCCGGAATGGTCGGTGGCCGCTATCGCCCGCTGCCGGTCGACAAACAGGCGCAGGACGCCGTCCTCGGCCACCCAGCGCCAGGGCTGGCTGTTGTGTACGGACGGGGCGCGGCAGGCGAGCAGCACCGCCCGTTCGAGCACGCCGATGTCCGGCCTCGTGGCTTTCATGCCCACCCCCTGTTAGTGCTCCCCGAAAAGTGGCGTGCGGCTCAGACTTTGGACGCGTTGGTCTCCACGTAGCCGACGACGTCGGCCAACGTCCGCAACGTCGCGTAGTCCGATTCCGGGATGTCGACATGGAATCTCTTGTGGATCCCACGCAGGAAGCTCAGCCAGTCCATGGAATCCAGGTCGACCTGGTCGCGGAGCAGGGCGTCGTCGCGAATGTCGTCGGGTTCGACTTCGGGGGCGATGCTGGTCAGCACCGACAGCACGCCGGCGCGGGTGTCTTCATTGGTCATTGCGCATCACTTCTCTAGTAGGTCGGGCTGCTGGAGCAGCTCGTTGATCGCGGCGAGGAACAGGGCGCCCCGGTGACCGTCGCTGGCGCGGTGGTCGGCGGCGAGCGTGGCCTGAACCGTTGTGACGACCCGGATCCCGCCGTCGATCACGCAGACCCGCTCGGCCGGTTGGCCGAAGCCCACGATCGCGACCTGCGGCGGGTAGATGACGCCAAAGACCGAGTCGACGCCCTGGTCACCGAGGTTGGTGAGCGTGATGGTCGGGTCCGACATCTCCGAACTCCGTAGCGAGAAGGACCGTGCCCGCGCCACCAGATCGGTGAGATCGTCCATCAATTCGTCCAGCTTCTTCTCCGGAACGTCGTGGATGGCGGGCGCGACGAGGCCGCCGCCGCGCAGCGATATCCCGACACCGACGTGAACGCCGTTGGCGGGCTCGAACCCGTCCTCCCGCCAGAATCCGTTGAACTCGGTGAACCGCTGGGCGGCGACGCCGACGGCCTTCAGGAGCAAGACGGCCGGCAGCACCCGTTCGTCGATGGATCGCTGCGCATTTCTCGTCGTCAGCCAGGACAGCGCCTTTTCCAACATGATCTCTTCGGCGAGGTAGTAGTGCGGGATCTCGCGCTTGGACCGGCTCATCGCCGCCGCGATCGACTTGCGCATCTGGGTCGCGCGGTCGGCCGCCGTCGGCTTGGTTGCCGGTTGCGCGACCGGCTTGACCTCGACCGGCTTGGCGGCCGCCGCGTGCTCGACGTCGTTGATGGTGACGGCGCCCTGGGGTCCGGTGCCGCTCACCGCGTCGATATCGACGCGCAGCGACTGGGCCAACCGCCGCGCGGCCGGTGACACCCACCGCCGGTGCGCGGGGGCGGCCGGGGGAGCGCTGGGGACGGGCGCGGTCGGCGGCGCGGTCACCGGCGCGGTCACCGGCGTCGGCGGCGCGGTGGTCGCCACCTCCGGCGACGGACGTGGCGTGGGTGGCGTCTCCGCCTGCTCACCGGGTGCCGTCAGCGTGGCCAATGTCGTTCCCACCTGGACGGTTTCACCGATGGGCACGACGAGCTCGCTGACGATGCCCTCCTGCCAGCATTCGACCTCGACGGCGGCCTTGGTGGTCTCGACGATCGCGACGACCTGGCCGCGGGTCACCTTGTCCCCGGGCTTGACCAGCCACTCGTTCAGGGTGCCTTCATCCATGTCGGAGCCGAGCGAGGGCATCTTGAACTCGATCACGACGGGTCCCCGAACAGGCTCTGCACGGCGGCGACGATCTTGGGGGTCTGGGGGAGGGCGGCCTCTTCCATGTGCTTGGCGTAGGGCATGGGAACTTCGGCGCTGCACACCCGGCCCACCGGGGCATCGAGGTCGTAGAAGGCGCCCTCCATCACGCGCGCGATCACTTCCGCGGCCAGGCTGCCGGTGCGCCACGCCTCGTCGACCACCACCGCCCGATGCGTCTTGCGGACGGATTCGAGGATGGTGTCGTCGTCTAGTGGGCGCAGGACGCGCAGATCGATTACTTCGCAGTCGATTCCGGACAGCGAAAGCTCATTGGCGGCGTCGAGCGTCTTCGGCAGGCTGCCCCCGTAGGTGATCAGGGTGACGTCGTTGCCGCTGCGGCGGACCGCCGCCCGCGAGATGTCCGTCGGAGAGAGGACGTCGACATCCGTTGAGGTGTTGTAGAGCTGAACGTGTTCGAAGATCACCACCGGGTCCGGGTCCGCCAGAGCGGGGCCGAGCATCCCGTACGCGTCCTCGACCGTGGCAGGAGCCACCACCTTGATGCCGGGGATGTGGGCGTACCACGGCTCCAGGCTGTGCGAATGCTGCGCGGCGAGCTGGCGGCCTGCACCCGTCGCCATCCGGACGACTACGGGTACCGAGAACTGCCCGCCGGACATATGGCGAAGCGCCGCAGCGGTATTGACGATCTGGTCGAGAGCCAGCAGGCTGAAGTTGACCGTCATGACCTCCACGATCGGACGTAAACCGCCCAGCGCCGCGCCGATTCCGATCCCGACGAAGCCCAGTTCCGACAGCGGTGTGTCCCGCACGCGGTCGGGGCCGAATTCGTCCAGCAGGCCCTTGGAGGCGGCGTACGTTCCCCCGTAACGCGCGACGTCCTCGCCCATCAGCAAGACCCGCGGATCGTCGCGCAGGGCATCGCGCAGGGCGTCGTGCACGGCGGTGCGATAGCTGGTCTTCATCGCGCCGGCTCTTCAGTCAGCACGTCGCGTTCGAGATCCGCCACGTCCTCCCAGGTTCCGGCCTCGGCATAGGCCACCGCGTCCTCGATCTCGGTGGCGGCCGCGTCTTCGATCTCACGCACGTCGGCCTCGGACAGTGTGCCGTCGCCCACACATTTCTCGGTGAACGCCTGGATGGGGTCACGCTCCCGCCATCGTTCGACTTCGCCTTTGTCCCGGTACAATTCGGGATCGAACATCGAGTGCGCACGGAATCGGTAGGTGCGGAATTCGATGAAGAACGGGCCGCCGGTGTCGCGGACGTGATCGACCCCCTGCTGCGCGGCCGTGTGGCACGCTTCGACATCCATGCCGTCGACGGCCAGCGTCGGCACGCGGTAGGCCGCCGCCTTGGCGGTCAGATCGGTCTGCGACTGCGCCCGATCCAGCGCGGTGCCCATCGCGTAAAGGTTGTTCTCGCAACAGAACAGCACCGGCAGGTTCCACAGGGCCGCCATGTTCAACGACTCGTGGAAGGCGCCTTCGGCCACCGCGCCGTCACCGAAGTAGCAGGCGGTCACGCGCTTTTGCTTCAGCATGGCGTCGGCCAGTGCGATGCCCACCGCCAGCGGCAGGCCGCCGGCCACGATCGCGTTGCCTCCGTAGAACCGCTTGGTCCCGTCGAACAAGTGCATCGAACCGCCGCGGCCGCGCGAGCAGCCCTCCTGCTTGCCGAACATCTCGGCCATGATCGAGGTCATCGGTATGCCCCGCAGCAGGGCGTGCGCGTGCTCGCGGTAGGTCGCGACCACCGCGTCCTCGTCGGCCAGCGCGCGCAGCGATCCGGCGGCCACGGCTTCCTCGCCGACGTAGAGATGGAGGAATCCGCGAATCTTGGCCGCGCTGTAGAGCTCGGCGCATTTCTCCTCCATGCGCCGGACCCGAATCATGTCGGACAACAGCTCATGGGCCAGCTTCGTATCGGTCACGACGGCACTCCCTCGGATTGGTGGACCGGGTGCTGCTCGATGGTGGAGGTGTCGCCCTCAGGCAGCCCCAATTCGCGGGCCTTGAGCAGGCGCCGCATGATCTTGCCGCTGCTGGTGTGCGGCAAGGAGTCGACGAACTCGATCTCCTTGGGCGCCACCGTGGCCCCGAGCCGCTTGCGCGCGTGGCCCAGCAGTTCCAGCCGCAGGTCTTCGTCGGCGACGACACCGTCCTTCAGGGTGACGAAGGCCTTGACCATCTCACCGACCGTCGGATCGGGTATGCCGATGACGCCCGCCTCGGCCACCGCCGGGTGATCGGTCAACGCGCTCTCGACCTCGAACGGCCCGATCAGATGCCCCGCGGACTTGATCACGTCGTCCTTGCGCCCGACGAACCAGAAGTAGCCGTCGGCGTCTTTCGTCGCGAGATCCCCGGTCAGGTAGAGGCCGGCCGCGAAGCAGCTCCGGTAGCGCTCCTCGGCGTTCAGGTACCCGCGGAACATCGACGGCCAGCCGGGTTTGAGCGCGAGCTCACCCTCGACGCCGGGTTCGTCGATCACCTCGACGGTGCCGGCGTCGTTGCTGCGGACGATGAAAGCGTCCACCCCGGGCAGCGGGCGGCCCATCGAGCCGGGCTTGATGTCGAACGCGGGCGTATTGGCGATCATGATGCCGCCCGTCTCGGTCTGCCACCAGTTGTCGTGAATCGGCAAGCCCAGCACCCGCTTTCCCCACCACACGGCTTCGGGATTGAGCGGTTCGCCCACGCTGGCGATGAAACGCAGCCGCGGAAAGTGGTATTGCGCGGGCAGTTCTGATCCCGCCTTGATGAGCATCCGGATGGCGGTCGGCGCCGTGTACCACACCGACACTCCCTGGTCCTGCAGGATGCGATACCAGCGTTCGGCGTCGAATTCCGCTTCGTCGACGATGGAGGTCACGCCGTGCAGCAGCGGGCTGATGATGCCGTAGGACGTTCCCGTCACCCAGCCGGGATCGGCCGTGCACCAATAGGTGTCGTCGGCGTGAAGATCGAGCGCGTACAGGCCGGTGACGTAGTGCATCGTGACGGCGCCGTGCACGTGGATGGCGCCCTTGGGCGTACCCGTGGTCCCGCTGGTGAAGTGCAGTAAGGCCGGGTCGTCGGCGGTGGTGGGCTCGACCGGCAGGTTCTCATCGGCCGAGTTGACCCATTGCCAGAAGTCGAGGGTCCCCGGAGGCGGGCCGTCGGCCTGCCCGTCGTCGACGACGAAGACGTGCCGCACCGACGGCAGTCGATCACGGATCTTGGCGATCTTGCGCTGGTAGATCGCCCTCGTGGTCACCAGAACGTCGGCGTGCCCGAGGTTGACCCGGGTTGCTATGGGCTCGGGCCCGAAGGCCGAGAACAACGGCGAGACGACGCTGCCGTTGCGCAGCGCGCCCAGCATCGCGATGTAGAGCTCGGGGCCACGGGCCATGACGATGAAGACCCGGTGGCCCCGGTTGACGCCCAACGCGCGCAGCGCGCTGGAGAATTTCCTGGAGAGTCGGCCGAGCTCGGCGTAACTGAGGTCGCGGGTGGCGAGCACGCCGTCCCAGGGGCGATCGACGACGAACCGCAACGCCGTGCGCGTGGCGGCCGGCCCGGTGGTGTGACGGTCGAGGGCGGCATAGGCGATGTTGCACAGGCCTGGCCCCATGCCTGCGCAGAGGTCCGGCACGTCGGACCAGTGGAACTCGGCGCGCTCGTGCTCGTAGTCGGTGAGGTTGGGCCGAACGCGATGGTCACGGGATGTTTTGTGGATGACGTCCATCAAGGGTCCTCGGTCGGGGTGGTCGTCTACATCGTTTGCCGCGCGGTGACGCCGCAATAGAGACAAAGGTCATCAGTCGACCCCGGGTCCAATGACGTGACGCTGGGGACCAAGGACCCTGGCGTGCGCTGCCCACATGCCCGAGGGTCCAAGTAACACAGGAGAGGCGAACGACAATGACCCAGACGATGGTCGACAGGAAAGTGCTCACCCGGGCGGTCGAGCTCGCCTGCCGTGCCCCCTCGCTGCACAACAGCCAGCCATGGCGATGGGTTGCCGGCGGCCCGACCGTCGATCTCTTCGCCGACCCGCACCGCATGGTGTCCTCGGCCGACAGCTCGGGACGCGAGTCGATCATCAGCTGCGGCGCGGTGCTCGATCACTTCCGCGTCGCGATGGCCGCCGAAGGGTGGGTCGCCGGCGTCGACGAGTTTCCCAATCCCAACAACCCCGACCACCTGGCCGCCATCGACTTCGTCTCGGGCGACTACGTCGCCGTGGCCCGGCGAGACCGCGCGGCGGCGATCCTGCGCCGCAGGACCGACCGGCGCCCCTTCGGCGCCCCAAAGGAGTGGGCATCCTTCGAGCCGGTGGTGCGGAGCGCCTTCAATCCCGAGCTGGCCACCCTCGACGTACTGGCCGACGACGCGCTGCCGCGGCTGGTGGAGGCCGCGCACCTCAATGAGGCGCTGCGCCGCTACGACGACCTCTACCACCACGAATTGCGTTGGTGGACAGCGCCTGGCAGGCACGACGATGGCATACCGCAGGCCGCCCTGGTCAACGAGGCGCAGCCCCGCGCCGACGGCGTGAACCGTCGATTCCCCGCCGACGGGCACGCCCGGGGGAGCTCCGCCAGCCTCCGCGATCAAGCAAAGATCGTTGTCCTGTCCACGCCGGGGGACACCCGCGCGGACGCCTTGCGGTGCGGCCAGGCCCTCTCGGCGGTTCTGCTGGAGTGCACCATGGCCGGGCTGGCGACCTGCACCGTGACACACGTGACGGAGCTGCAGGCCAGTCGCGACAAGATCGGGGAGCTCATTCCCGAGTCCGAAGCGGTTCCCCAAGTTCTGATCCGGGTCGGCACCGCCTTCTCGGGTAAGGGCGCTCCCGAGCCGACGCCGCGCCGGCCGGTTCGCGAGGTCTTGGAGATGCGCTAATGGCCCGAGTTATGTTGCACTGCAATATTTTCGAAGGGAGATGGTAGTGCTTGCCGATCCAGGTGACTGGCTCGTTATCAAGAGCGGCACAGTCGGACGACCGGATCTGCGTGGGTTGATCACCTCGGTGAGTTCACCGAATGGTCAACCGCCGTACCGGGTCCGGTGGCTGGCCACCGGCGAGGAGGCGACCGTGTTCCCCGGTCCGGACGCGATTGTCGTGACGGCCGCCGAACAGCAGGCCGCCGACGAGCGGGCACGGGCACGCTTCGCCGCGGTGCAGGCGGCCATCAGGGATCACGCTCGGAGCGGGTAGGACGCAAATGCCACCTACCACCGAGGGATCCCCGTCGATGACCGATGCCGACGTCGATGAGCTCGCGTTCGAGTTCCTGCACTCGCCCTATGCCGGCGACGCCTATCTCGACTGGAGCCTGGACCAGCGCCTCGACGGCTTTCTCCGCCACCGTGGATTGCCCCGGCTGGTGGACGACGGCGACGCCTACGGCCTGATCCTCAACCGGGTCATGGCCTATATCGGCGAACTGCGCCGCAGAAGCTGAGCCGACGAACGACCCGCAAGGCTGGGACTTCGTGCCCTACCGCCGATTTACGGCGGGCTGGTCGGATGAATTCGTCGAGGGATCGAGGAGATTGCCATGACTACAGGCGCGGTGCGTGATGACCAGAGCAGCTGACGCCACCCGACGCTCGCCACGGCGGGTGTTCCGTGATCGCGCCGAGGCCGGCCGCGTGCTGGCGAACCTCCTCGGTGCCTACCGCGATCGGCACGACGTGATCGTGCTGGGCCTGGCGCGCGGCGGTATACCCGTCGCATGGGAGGTGGCGGCGGCGCTGCATGCCCCGCTGGATGCCTTCATCGTGCGCAAGCTCGGCGCCCCCGGCCATGAGGAGTTCGCCGTGGGGGCGTTGGCGAGCGGAGGCCGCGTCGTGGTGAACGACGACGTCGTGCGCGGCCTGCGTATCACCCCGCAGGAGTTGCGCGCCGTCGCCGAGCGGGAAGGCCGGGAATTGATTCGGCGCGAGGCCGCCTATCGCGACGGGCGTCCGCCGGTAAACGTGGCCGGCAAGACGGTGATCCTGGTCGATGACGGATTGGCCACCGGCGCAAGCATGTCCGCGGCGGTGCAGGCGCTCCGCGAGGCCGAGCCCGCACACATCGTCATCGCCGTGCCGGCGGCCCCGGAATCCACCTGCCGGGAATTCGCCGGTCAGGTCGACGATGTCGTATGCGCGAGCATGCCGACTCCGTTTCTCGCGGTCGGGGAATCGTTCTGGGATTTCCGGCAAGTCACCGACGAAGAGGTCCGTCGGCTCCTCGCGACGCCGACGACCGGCACTCCGGCGAGGGCCGCGGCGCGGACCCCGGCCGAGGTGATCGCCCGGGTGGCAATCGACGCGCCGGCCGGCGTTCCGCCGCGTGACGCGCTGGAGGAGTTGATCGGCGATGCGCGCATCGTGCTGATCGGCGAAAGCTCGCACGGCACACACGAGTTCTACGAGGCCCGCGCGGAGATCACCAAGTGGTTGATCGAGGAGAAGGGCTTCTGCGCCGTCGCGGCGGAGGCGGACTGGCCGGATGCTTACCGGGTGAATCGCTACGTTCGCGGCATCGGCGACGACACCAGCGCCGACGAGGCGTTGAGCGGCTTCGAGCGGTTCCCCGCATGGATGTGGCGCAACACCGTCGTGCGTGACTTCGTCGAGTGGCTGCGCACCCGAAACCGGATGCACGAGAACAACGGGCAGCGGCAGGCCGGCTTCTACGGGCTGGATCTCTACAGCCTGCACCGCTCGATGCAGGAAGTGATCGGCTACCTCGACAAGGTCGACCCGAAGGCGGCGGCGCGGGCACGCGAACGTTATGCCTGCTTCGACCACGCCTCGGCGGACGACGGCCAGGCGTACGGCTTCTCGGCGGCCTTCGGCGCCGGCCCGTCGTGTGAACAGGAAGCCATCGATCAACTGGTCGACATTCAGCGCAACGAACTGGCCTACGCGCGCAGGGACGGTCTGCTCGCCGAGGACGAATTGTTCTACGCGCACCAGAACGCCCAGACGGTGCACAACGCGGAGGTGTACTACCGGGCGATGTTCAGCGGGCGAGTCACTTCGTGGAACCTGCGCGACAAACACATGGCGCAGACGCTCGAGGCGCTGCTGAAACATCTGGACCGCCACCAAGATATCCCGTCGGCGCGAATCGTGGTGTGGGCCCACAACTCTCACGTCGGGGACGCCCGCGCCACCGAAGTCTGGGCCGATGGGCAACTCACACTGGGCCAATTGGTCCGCCAGCGGCACGGCGACGAGGCGCGTCTGATCGGCTTCAGCACCTACACGGGCACGGTCACCGCCGCCAGCGACTGGGGCGGCATCGCCGAACGTAAGGTCGTGCGCCCGGCGCTCAACGGAAGCATCGAAGAACTCCTGCACGAGACGCGCAGGGGCGAGTTCCTGGTGTCGGCCCACATCAGCCCGGGGGCCGCCGAACCGCTGGGCGCGGTCCGGTTGGGGCGTGCCATCGGGGTGATCTACCGCCCCGAGACTGAGCGGCAGAGCCATTACTTCCACGTCCGCCCCGCCGATCAGTTCGACGCGATGATCCACATCGACCGGACCCGGGCGCTCGAACCCCTCGAGGTCACCAGCCTCTGGATCGCGGGCGAAACACCGGAAACGTATCCGAGCGGCCTCTAACACCCACGGAGCCAGCCAAGATGGAGATGCCCTCGGACCCGGTTCGCCGAACGCGGATCGTCACGTTGACGATGAACCCCGCGCTGGACATCACGACGAGCGTCGGCGTCGTGCGGCCGACCGACAAACTGCGCTGCTCTGCGACGCGTTACGACCCGGGCGGTGGCGGCATCAACGTCGCCCGGATCGCGAAGGTCCTTGGCAGCTCGGTGCTGGCGGTGTTTCCCGCGGGCGGCTCGCACGGCGGTCTCGTCACGAGTCTGCTGAGCGAGGCGGAAGTCCCGTTCCGGCAGGTTCCGATCGCCGCCCAAACGCGCGAGAGTTTCACCGTCAACGAGACCAGCACCGGCCAGCAATACCGGTTCGTCCTGCCCGGGCCGGAGCTGACCGTCCTCGAACAGGAGCAGTGTCTCGACCAATTGCGGGCGGCGGCCCAATCGGCCGAAGTCGTTGTGGCAAGCGGAAGTCTGCCACCGGGTGCTCCCGCCGACTACTATCAGCGGGTTGCCGACCTCTGCCGGCAGTTGGGCGTGAAGTTCATTCTGGACACCTCCGGCGGCGGCCTGCAGCACATCTCCTCCGGGGTGTTCCTGCTCAAGGCGAGCGTGCGAGAACTACGAGAATGCGTCGGCCGCCGGCTCGCCACCGAGTCCGAGCAATTGGCTGCCGCCCACCAACTGATTGACAGTGGCCGCGCACAAGTCGTCGTGGTTTCTCTGGGCTCCTATGGCGCGCTGCTTGCGACGCGCCATGCGAGCCAGCGGTTTCCGGCGGTTCCGATGCCCGGCGGGAGCGGTGTCGGCGCCGGTGACGCGATGGTTGCCGCGATCACGGTGGGCCTCACGCATGGATGGCCTCTCGCCAAGTCGGTTCGGTACGGGATCGCGGCGGGTGCCGCGATGCTGATGACACCGGGCACGGCGGTCTGTGAACGCGCCGACATAGAGCGGTTGTTCGAGCTGGTCGCCGAACCCGCGGAGCTGGGGACGAACGACTTCGCGGCTGGGGCCTAACGGCCCCTGCAGGGCGGGTGCGGCCGCAATAGCCTGAAATGTGAGCGATTCGGAACGATCAGGAGCCGAGATGAGCCAGCTGGACGCCAAGGCGGTGGTCGTGGGCGTCAACGGCTCCCAGGCCGCGGTCAACGCCGCGAAGTGGGCGATCGACGAGGCGATTGGCCGGCAGCTGCCACTTCGCCTGGTGTATGTCATGCCGGCGCGCAAGGGATCGGGGCCTCGTTCCGAGTGGGAGGTCGAACGCGGCGAAATGGCCTTGGCCGAAGCGGAGTGCGCCATCCGGAGCCAGCGGAAGCCGGTCGAGATCGAGACGGCGATCGTCTCCGGAGATCCCGCGGAGGCGTTGGTCAATCAATCCCAGGACGCGGCCCTGGTGTGTGTCGGCACCGCCAGGCGCGGCTGGGCATCCGACGGGCTGTTGGGTCCGACGGCCGCAGGCTTGGTGGCGCGCGCGCACTGCCCGGTCGCGATTATTCGTACTTCCGACGGAGCGCCGATTGAGCTGGGAGTGATCGCCGTCGTGCTCAACGACGAGCCCGACAACGACGAGGTGGTGCACCAAGCGATGGAGGAAGGGCGACGCCGCCACGCCACCGTGCGCCAAATCGACCGGCGACTGAACAGCTGGGTCCGCCGTTATCCGGACGTCCACGTCCAGACGGTGGCCGCCGGGACCGGCGCGAAATACGGCGGAAGGCCCGGTAGCGCAATTGAATTGGCGGTGGTGGGCAGTACCGATGCCGAGGAGATGGCAGGGCTGGCCACCCCGAACTGCCATCCGATCGTCGGCTACCCCGACTGCTCAGTGCTTGTGGTCCGCCACTGAGGCAGGCCCGATGACGCAGCCAGCAAGAACCAAGTCGATCGTCGCCGGTATCGACGGTTCCAAAGCGGCGATACGCGCGGCGCTGTGGGCGGTCGATGAGGCGGTCAGTCGCGACGTTCCGCTACAGCTGCTCTACGCGACCGACTCCGCGGACGGCGAACAAGCCGCGCAGATGGCGGTCCGCCAGGCGGTGACGGCGATCCAAGTCGCGGGCAAGCCGGTCCAGGTCGAGACGGAGGTCGTCCACGGACCCGCGGTCGGATCGCTGATTCGGTCGTCGGCGTCGGCCGCCATGGTCTGCGTGGGCGCCGTCGGACTGCGCCACTTTCAACCGGGCCGGGTGGGCTCCACCGCGGCGGCCCTGGCCGTATCGGCGCGCTGCCCGGTGGCGATCGTCCGGGGCCGCGACGGTCATCGCGGGCCGCCCGCGGAAAACGCGGTCGTCGAGATAGCCGGGTCCCCGGACTCCGTCCTGCTCGGCGCTGCCATCGAAGAGGCGGTGCTGCGCGGTGCCGCGCTGGAGGCGGTCGTCTCGCGGCGGACGGGACGGGCCGAACAACACGGTGATACCGAGGCCGATCGCCGGGCGCTCGCCGACCTGGATCGCCGCCTGTCCGGGTGGAAGCGACGCCATCCGCAGCTTCGGGTCGAGTCGCTGGCGATACACGTCGGCCTGCTGGACTATCTGGCCGGACACCGCGGGCCGGTCGGCTTGGTGATCGTCGGCGCCGACAATCGTCAGCACGTTGCCGAGCTTGTCGGGCCCGTCGGCAGTTCGGTGATGGCGGACGCGAATTGTTCGTTGTTGATCGTGAATCGGCAACATTTGTGAAATTTGTACGATGATTAATGTGTGATATGGAGGTCCCACGACCGGCGGAAGGGTTCTTAATGGTCAAGGTTTTCCTGGTCGATGACCATGAAGTCGTCCGGCGCGGCCTCGCGGACCTCCTGGCGGCGGACCCCGAGCTCGAGATCATCGGTGAGGCGGGCTCCGTCTCCGAGGCGAAGGCGCGGATACCGGCGCTGCAACCCGACGTCGCGGTGCTTGACGTGCGGCTTCCCGACGGCAACGGCATCGAACTGTGCCGCGACCTGGTGTCCGATCACCCCGACCTGCGCTGCCTGATGCTGACGTCGTTCACCTCCGACGAAGCGATGCTGGAAGCGATCCTGGCCGGGGCCAGCGGCTACGTGGTCAAGGACATCAAGGGCATGGAGCTGGCGCACGCGATCAAAGAGGTGGGCGCCGGCAAATCCCTGCTGGATAATCGCGCGGCGGCCGCCCTGATGGCCAAGCTCCGCGGCGCGGCGGAGCGCGAAGACCCGCTGTCCGGGCTGACCGAACAGGAGCGGACGCTGCTCGGCCTGCTCAGCGAGGGCCTGACCAACAGGCAGATCGCCGCCCGGATGTTCCTCGCAGAGAAGACGGTGAAGAACTACGTGTCGCGGCTGCTGGCCAAACTCGGCATGGAGCGCCGCACCCAGGCGGCGGTGTTCGCGTCCAAGCTGGACCAGCGGCCGGGACATCCCGCCACGCCGGCGGACGCGCCGCAGGACTGAGCCGGTAGGCGGGGCGTCACGCTACCGATAACAACCATTCGCTTGGGTACTTGACATTTTGCGATTAGGCTGATCTTGCCATTCGGACATTGCGTCGCATCTCGAGTGTCTTGGAGGTTTTTCGGTTTGACGAGCGACGACAGCGGCTCCGCGTTCGCCGGACTCGGCCAGCGGGGGCTCGTCAGCAGGATGCACGAGCAACTCGACGAGATGCTGGCGGCCCGCGACCAGATGGAGCAGCTGCTGCGGGTCATCGTCGAGATCGGCGCGGGCCTCGATCTTGACGCCACGCTGCACCGGATCATCGCCGCCGCCAGGCGGTTGACCTCCGCCCCCTACGGTGCGCTGGCCATCCGCGATCCCGACGGCAACCTGCTCTCGTTCGTCCACGAGGGGATGGATGCCGACACGGTGGCCAAAATCGGGCACCTGCCGGTGGGCAAGGGCCTGCTCAGCTTGTCGCTGATGGACACGCCCGCGTTGCGGATGGCCGACCTGACCGCCCATCCGGCCGCCGTCGGGTTTCCCGAGCACCACCCCCCGATGCGCGGCTTCCTCGCGGTGCCGATCACCATTCGGGGCACCGTGTTCGGCAACCTCTACCTCACCCACGTCGAACCGCAGCGGACGTTCTCCGAGTCCGACGAGATGGCGGCTCGCGCCCTGGCGTTCGCCGCCGCGATCGCGATCGACAACGCGCAGGTGTTCGAACGCGAGCGGACGGCCGCGAAGTGGATGGAGGCCAGCCGCGAGATCACCACCGCGCTGCTGTCCAGCGCCGAGCCGCACCGGCGCCCGCTGCAGCTGATCGCCGAACGCGCCCGGGCCCTGACCGATGCCGAGCAGGCGATCGTCCTGGTGCCCGCCGATGCCGATGTGCCTGAAGACGAGGTCGACACGCTGGTGGTCTCGGCGGCGGTCGGCGCGCACGCCGACGAGGTGGTCGGCCAACGCGTTCCGGTGGACGGTTCCACCAGCGGGGCCGTTTTCCGGTCCGGCGAACCGCTGATCACCGAGACGTTGCGGTACCCGATTCAGGCATTCACCGACGTCGGGCAGCGGCCGGCCATCCTGATGCCGCTGCGCGCCCGCGACGAAGTCGTCGGCGTGATCGCCATCGCCCGCGGCAGTCACGAGTCGCCCTTCGACGACAGTTACCTCGATCTGGTCAGCGATTTCGCCACTCATGCCGCGATAGCGCTCGTGCTCGCGTCGGCCCGTGACGACGCGCGCCAGCTGACCATCCTGGCCGAGCGTGAACGCATCGCCCACGACCTGCACGACCACGTCATCCAGCGGCTCTTCGCCGCCGGGATGGATTTGCAGGGAACGCTGGCCCGGGCGCGCTCCCCGGAGGTCGCCGACCGGCTCAACCGCACGCTGGACGATCTGCAAACCATCATCGAGGAGATCCGCACGACGATCTTCCAGCTGAAATCCCCGCCGGGAAAGAACGATTTCCGGCAACGCATCCAACAGGTGGTCGCCGACCTGACCGAAAATCGGGACATCGTGACCACCGTGCGCATGCACGGGCCGATGACCGCCGTCGGCGGCGAGCTTGCCGACCACGCCGAGGCTGTGAGCACGGAGGCCGTCAGCAATGCGCTGCGTCATTCGGGGGCATCGCGGCTGACCGTCGAGATCAGCGTCGCCGACATGTTCGTCCTCGACATCGTCGACAATGGCTCCGGCATACCCGACGGCAACACGCGGCGCAGCGGCTTGGCCAACATGAAGCGGCGCGCCGAGCAACTGGGCGGGGCCTGCGAGATCACCGGCCCCCCGGAGGGTGGTACCCGGGTGCACTGGGTCGCCCCGCTCGTCGATCAATAGCGGTCGCCCCGAACGGGACCAATGGGAGGGGCCATGGGGTCTAACGGCCCTGCCCTGCCGCGCCGCCGCCGAATATCGTCGGGCAGTGTGAGTAATCGATCGGTGGACGCCACCGCGACTGCTCGGCTGCTCGACGGACGCCTGGTGTCGTTGCGTCCCTTGACCGTCGCCGACGCCGAGGCCGTTTCGGCGCTGCATCGACACCTCTCCGACCACGACCGGTACTTTCGTTTCTTCACGCTGCAGCTCGCACCGCTGCACGAGCTCGTCGCCAAGCTGACCGAGCCCGCGGACGGGTTGTACGCGCTCGGTGCCTTCGACGCCGATCGGCTGATCGGCGTGGCCCACTACGTCGTTGTCGACGACCCGAACGCGGCCGAGGTCGCGGTCGTGGTTGCCCACCAAGACCATTCGCTGGGGGTGGGCACGGCCCTGCTGAAGCACCTGGCCCCGATCGCTCGGGCCCACGGAATCGGGCGGTTCGTCGCGGACGTCCTCGGCGAGAACCACCTGATGCTCACGGTCTTCTTCGATCTCGGCTGGCCTTGCAGGCCAATCGATTACGGAGCCATTCGTCACCTCGAGATCGAGCTACCCCAATTCGACGAGACGCCGGCATAGAGGAGCGGAAAATGAACGCAGAAGCGAAGAAATACGGTGTACTGGTGTGTGTCGACGGGTCGGCCGCATCCGACGCCGCCGTCGCCTGGGGGACGCGCGAAGCCATCATGCGCGACCTGCCCATCACGCTCATGTTCGTCGTTCCGCCCATCGTCGTCGGCTGGCCGGTGGGGCAACTGTATGCCGAGATGCCCGACTGGCAACAGGACAGCGCTCAGCACGTGATCGACCAGGCCCGCAAGACGCTGAGCGCCAGCGTGGGCGCCTCCGAATCGCCCGAAATACACACCGAGACGGTCTATTCCGCCATCGTCCCCGCGCTGATCGAGGCATCAAAGCAGGCCTGGGTGCTCGTCGCCGGAAACCAGGGACTGGGAGCGGTGGGCCGCCTGCTGCTGGGCTCCGTGACCACGGGACTCGTGCACTACGCCCATTGCCCGGTCGCCGTCATCCACACCGGCGAAGGGGCGGCCCCCAACCCCGGCGCGCCCGTGGTGCTGGGCGTCGACGGGTCCCCTGCGTCCGAAGCGGCGACCGCCCTGGCCTTTGACGAAGCATCGCGCCGTGGGGTGGGGCTGGTGGCACTGCACGTGTGGAGCGACGTGGGCGTGTTTCCCATCCTCGGCATGGACTGGCATGACCGGGAGCAGGAGGCGCACGAGATCCTCGCCGAACGCCTGGCCGGCTGGCAAGAACGCTATCCCGACGTGCATGTCGAGCGGAAACTGTTCTGCGACAAGCCGTCCGAATGGCTGCTGAAGGAATCCGAACACGCCCAACTCGTGGTGGTCGGCAGCCGCGGCCGCGGCGGATTCCCCGGGATGCTGCTCGGCTCGGTGAGTTCGGCGGTCGCCCAGTCGGCGCGGGTGCCCGTGCTGGTTGTCCGCTGACGACGAGAATCGCCCGCAAAGGAGGCCGTTATGATCGAGCTGCTCCCGGACATGCCGGAGAAGGTGATCGGCATTCGCGTATCGGGCCGGCTGCGCGGTGACGAGCTGCGCGACTTCAAGCCCGACATCGACCACGTGCTCCAGACCGGCGAGGTCAGGATCGTCGAGGTCATCGCGTCCGACTACGAGGGATTCGGGCCCGGTGGTTTCCTCGAGGATCTCAAGCTGGGCTTCGGTACCGTCTTGCCGCACCATTCGGCGTTCAAGCGGATCGCGGTGGTGTCAGACAAGGACTGGGTCGCCCCCGTCCTGCACGCTGTGGCGTGGCTGGTTCCCGGCGAGATCGCCGTGTTCTCACTCGACGAGCTCGACCGCGCCAAGGATTGGGCGGCCGGATAGCCGCCGTCATTCGCGGACGACGAGCACCGAACATCCGGTGTGGCCGCCGGGATGCGGGGTGATCGGCCCGACCATGCGGGCGACCTTGTCGGCGTCCTCACTGCCCACGACCGCGAGCTGAACGGGTTCCTTTGTACGCGTAAGGAACTCGGCGGCCCCGCGCCTCGCCGCGGCGGGCTGGACGTGCACCTGGCTATGCTTCGAGACCCAGGGGCCGAGGCGCTGATCCAGCTGGCGGTAGGGAATCTCGCCCAGGCCCCACCGCCAAACGCCCATCGCCAAGATCGGTGCGTCACGAAGGCGTGCCTCGTGGAAACCGTGCTCGAGCACCGCGTCGTTGGCGTCCGTCTCCTCGACGGCAACGGCGACGTATCCGTCCTCCGGCCCGGCGCCGTCGCGGCTGCTGCGGATCACGGCCACCGGGCAGTGCGCCTTGCGCACCAACGTCTGTGCGGTCGAGCCGAGGACCTTGCGGGCCACCCAGCCGGTCCCCACCGAACCCACGCACACCATTGCGGCATCCCGTGATTCGTCGATCAGCGCGCCCTCCGAGGAGCCGCGCACGATGTCGCACTCGACCTTGACCGGCGTACCCATGGCCTGCAGCGCCGCATCGGCGTTGCGCAACGCCGCTTGGGCGTATTCGACGTCCAAGCTGTCGTCATCCGCGTTCCGCCTCGGGACGGCGTGGATCAGCCGGAGCGGGACGTTGCGGCTCACCGCCTCGGCGGCGGCCCATTTGGCCGCGTTGATGGCGGCGTCCGAGCCGTCGATTCCCACCACGATCCGCTGCGACGACTGCGGATTGTTCATCGAGTCCTCCTCTATGACTGACTGTCGGGGCGCGAGGGCCCGTCACTGGCCACGTTATGGTCGGTCGGCTCCGTTGAGCAGGGCCGTTCGGCCCCCGTTCGCAGGCATTGGTCACCCGGCTTCAGGCGACCTCGACCGTGTGCCCGGGCAGCAGGTGCTGTAACCGGCCACGGCATTCCACCGCGACGGAGGCACTGTTGCCAGCCTCGGAGGTCAGCTGGGCCGCCCGACCGCTGACCCGAAGGTGCAGCCGTTGGCCGCGGTATAGGAAGGGAAACTCGATGGACCCCAGTGCATCTGGCCATTGCGGGCTGAGGATCAGGCGGTTGTTGCGGGTTTCGAGTCCGGTGAAACACCGCTGCAGCAGATCGATGCTGCCGGCCATCGCGGCCAGGTGTATGCCTTCCGACGTGGTGCCGCCCTGGATGTCGACGATGTCGGAAGCCAATACCTGCACGAAGTACTTCATGGCGTGGTGCCGGTTGCCACGGGTGAGAACCCAGGCGTGTACGACGGCGCTCAGGCTGGAACCGTGGGAAGTGCGCTTGAGGTAGTAATCCACGGTCTCCGGAATCTGCTCGGGCGCGAAGCGGTAACCGAGCCGGCCCAGCAGACCCAGCAACTCGTCCGACGACAGCAGGTAGAACAACTACAAGGCGTCCAAGCAGGCCGATGTGCTGATGC
>NZ_LZKF01000207.1:0-61535 GCF_001672665.1 Mycobacterium sp. E2238
CGGCGTGCGGGTGGGGCTGACCGTCTGCTACGACATCCGCTTCCCGGCCCTCTACACCGAGCTGGCCCGCCGCGGCGCCCAGCTGATCGCCGTCTGCGCGTCGTGGGGCGCGGGGCCCGGCAAGCTCGACCAGTGGACGCTGTTGGCACGGGCCCGCGCGCTCGATTCGATGAGCTACGTCGCCGCGGCCGGGCAGGCCGACCCGGGCGAGTCGCTGACCGGGTCGGGCGCGCCCACCGGGGTGGGCGGCAGCCTGGTGGTCTCCCCATTCGGGGAGGTCGTCGCGTCGGCCGGTTCCGCGCCGCAGTTGGTGCTGGCCGACATCGACGTCGACCGCGTCGCCAAGGCTCGCGAGAGCATCGCGGTGCTGCGCAACCACTCAGATTTTGCTCAGCTCGATAAGGCAGAATCGGTCGGGTGACGAACCCACAAGGACCACCGAACCAGGACCCGTCGACGTGGGGCCGTCCCGGCAACCAAGGCCCCTTCGGCCAGCCCCCCACCGAGCGGCCGACCGAGCGGATCAACACCGGCGGCCCGGCCCCCGCGCCGCCGCCTCCCGCCGCAGGTCCGCCGCCGGGTCAGACCGAACGGATCGGCACGCCCCCGCCGAACATGCAGCGGCCCGACTACCCGCCGCCACCCCCGCCGATTCCGCCCGCGGGGGCGACCGAGAAGCTGCCCACGCCCGGCGAGGAACCGGCCGGAGGGAAGAAGAAGCGTCGCTTCCTGCGCGACCCGCTGTCCGTGGTGCTGGTCTGCATCATCGTGGTTTGCCTGGTGATCGCCGCGCTGGTCGGGGGCGAGCTGTACGTCCGTCACGTCGCCAACAGCAAGGTCGCCGAGGCGGTGGCGTGTGAGGTCAAGGACCAGGCCACCGCGTCGTTCGGGGTGGCGCCGCTGATGCTGTGGCAGCAGCTCACCAAGCACTACACCAACATCTCGGTGTCGACCGCGGGTAACCAGGTGCGTGATGCCAAGGGCATGAAGATCGACATCAACATCCGCGACGTCCAGCTCAGGGACACGCAGGACTCCAAGGGCACCATCGGGTCGCTTGACGCGACCGTCACCTGGACGTCCGACGGCATCAAGGAATCGGTTCAGAACGCGATCCCGGTGCTGGGCCCGTTCGTCACCAACACGGTGACCACGCACCCCAACGACGGCACCATCGAGCTGAAGGGCATGTTGGACAACCTGACCACCAAGCCGGTGGTGTCGGGCAACGGCCTGCAGCTGCAGATCGTCAGCTTCAACGCGCTCGGCTTCACCATGCCCAAGGAGTCGGTGCAGTCGACCCTGGACGACTTCACCGCGCAGTTCACCAAGAACTACCCGCTGGGCATCCACGCGGACAGCGTGCAGGTCACCAATGATGGTGTGACCAGCCACTTCTCGACGCGGAACGCGAGCATCCCCACCGGCAACAACAACGACCCCTGCTTCGCCAACCTCTGACGACGGCTCAGTCGAGCCCGTCGAGCACCGCCCGCGTGCCGGACAGCCCGAGCCGGGTGGCACCGGCGTCCAGCATCGCCAGCGCGTCGGCAGCGCTGCGGATGCCCCCGCTGGCCTTGACGCCCAACCTGCCGCCGACGGTCTGACTCATCACGGTGACGGCACGCACCGACGCGCCGCCCGCGGGATGGAACCCGGTCGACGTCTTGACGAAGTTGGCGCCGGCGTCCTCGGCCGCGCGACACACCCGCACCAGCGTGCGCTCGTCCGGCCCCGACAACAGCACCGCGGACTCCACGATCACCTTGAGCACCGAGGCGGCGTCGACGGTGTTCATGGCGGCGCGCACGGCCGCGATATCGGCCCGCACCGCCTCGATGTCTCCGGCCAGCGCGGCGCCGATGTCGATGACCATGTCGACCTCGGTGGCGCCGGATGCCACGGCCTGTTCGGCCTCGTGCGCCTTGACCGCCGGAATGTGCTTGCCCGACGGGAAACCCGCCACGCTCGCCACGGCGACGTCGCCTTCGGCCCGCACCGCGGCCGGAACCATCGACGGCGAGACGCACACGGCGTAGACGCGCAATTCGGCGGCCTCCGCGACCAGGGCGACCACGTCCGCCTCGGTGGCCTCGGGTTTGAGCAGGGTGTGGTCGACCATGGCCGCCAGCTGCGCCCGGGTGGGTTTGCTCGCCACTAGAACCTTTCCTCGGGTCCGCCCGGATTGCAGCCGGAGGCGACCATCTCGGTGTCGTCGACGACCGGGCGCCACGGTTCCAGGTTCCAGCTGGTCTTGCCGGGCTCGGCCAGCTCGGCGAACTGCCAATGACAGACGAACTGCGCACGCATCCCGGCGGTGTCGGCGTCCGGGGACAGCGCCAGCACTTCGGCCCACGCCTCGTCGGCGAGGGCCGCGTTCCCGGACTGCCTGGCGGCCAGCCGGCCCGATGGTGTCGGAAAGACCCGAAGGCTGCTCAGGCCGTGCCACTGCGCCCACTCGGTGTGGTCGATGAACGGCGGGGACATCGTGGCCGGGTCCGCCGCTGCGGCGCCCGCTGAGCCCCACAGCGCGACAAGCACCGCGGCGGGCGCCGTCAGCCGGGCCTTCATCCGCTAGCGCGACTTACCTTGAATTTCAAGAAGTTTCGGCCGCACGTCGACCAGATACACGCCCGCCGCGCACGCGGCGATCGCCATCCCGAGTACCCCGAAGACAAAACTCAGGATGGATGTCAGGGCGACAGCCAGACCGAGGATCACCAGCCACACCGGCTTGGTCAGCTTGTCGGCGGCGGTGTAGGCGTCGGGCCGCTGCAGTGCTGCATGCACGAACGCGTATACCGCCGTGACCAAGACGGCGATCTGCAAGACCAACATGACGGTACCCACGAGGTGGCTCACGCCTTAAGCGTATGCGGGCGCCGTCCCAAACGTCGACTCAGAGTTGCCCGAAGGACAACTCCGAGTCGAGCGTCTTGACTTACTTCTGGGTGACCTTCTTGGCGGACGCCTTCTTGGCGGGCGCCTTCTTGGCCGGGGCCTTCTTGGCGGGCGCCTTCTTGGCGACAGCCTTCTGAGCCTTCTTGGCCGTCTCGTCGGACTTCTTGGGCAGCTCGATGCCGACCAGCTTGGCCGCGCGCTCGCCGACCGCGCGGGTCTGCGACGCCACGGTGCCCAGCGCCTCCTGGGTCAGCTCGACGGCCTGGTCCACGTAGCCCTCGGCGCGCGCGGAGGCGTCGTCCAGGCCCGTCTGGCTGCGCAGCCGCTGCAGGGCGGCCTCGCCCCGCTCGACCAGCTCGTTGTAGCGGTTGGTCGCCGCGTCCAGGTAGCCCTCGGCGGCCTTGCGCAGTTCCTCGCTGGTGAACCGCTCGCGCAGCTCGTCGAGCTGCTCGGGCAGGTCCTCCTGCAGCCGGGTCAGCCGTGCGCGGCTCTCCTCCACCCGGGTGCGGGTGTCGGCGCGGGTCTCTTCAGCGCGCTCACGCAGGCTGGCGATCAAGTCATTGACAGTGGCCAGGGCCAGGTCGGCCGCGCCAAGGGCCGCGAGCAGGGGTGCCCGCAAATCTTCGATGTTCGAATTGTCCGCCATGGTTATTCCTTTCATGGTTTTCCGTTATTGGCGTTCTTGGGTGTGGGTTATGGAAGCTAAGGCGGGCGTCTCCTTCTCCGCTGGCGGCCGCCGGATTTCCGCTCTGGGTAACCCGTGCGGTCGGGGTTGATACATCACCAACCGCTAGCGTGACGTGGAAGTCCGGACGGCCGGTAGGGCCGTTGATCACTCGTCGCCGTTGGGTTCGGTGGAACACTCCTCGTCGCTTGATTCAGTTGATTCGTTTTGTTGGGTGAACGATGCGTAGACGTCGAGCAGAACCTGCTTCTGGCGCTCGGTAATCGCGGTGTCGGTGATGATGGCGTCGCGCACCTGACTTTTGTCGCTGGGCTCGAGGATCCCGGCCCGCACGTAGAGAACCTCGGCGGAAACCCGCAGCGCCTTCGCTATTTGATTGAGCACGTCGGCGGACGGCTTGCGCAATCCACGCTCCACCTGGCTCAGATACGGATTGCTGACCCCGGATTTTTCGGCGAGTTGGCGCACCGAGACCTGCGCGAGTTCGCGCTGGCTGCGAATGAAGCTACCGATGTCCGAGGCCATGTCGGAGGCGGCGTTGGACACCTTGGCGGAGAGCTTCTCCTCGGGTGTCATGGCGTGCTCCTGGTCGGCTGATCGATGTTGACGGCCACCAGATTACTACAAGTGCTTGCTTTTGCAAGCACTTGTTAGCACTACTAGAAAAGTAGTTGGGCGACGGCGTAGATCACCAGACCGGCCAGGGAACCGACCACGGTTCCGTTGATCCGGATGAACTGCAGATCACGGCCCACGTGCAACTCGATGCGCCGGCTGGCCTCCTCGGCGTCCCAGCGCTCGATGGTGTCGGTGATGATGGCGGTGATCTCCACGCCGTACTGCGAAACCAGGTGCTGGGCCGCCCGCACGATCCAGTTGTCCACCTTGTCGCGCAGGTCGGCGTCGTCGCGCAGCGATTCCCCGATGCGTACGACGGTGTCGGTGATGCGGGTGCGCAGCGTGCTGGAGGGGTCGTCCACGCCTTCGAGCACCAGGCGTTTCAGCGTCTTCCAGGCCGTGGCGGCGGCGTTGGCGATCTCGTCGCGCGCCATCAGCTGCTCCTTGATCGCATCGGCGCGCGCGATGGTGTCCGCGTCGTTTTGCAGGTCGTCGGCGAACTCGAACAGAAAGCGCGTCGCCGACCGGCGCAGCTCGTGGTCGGGATTGCGGCGCACCTTGTCGGTGAAGTCCATCAGCTCGCGGTGGATGCGGTCGCCGACCAGATGGTCGATGAAGCGCGGCGACCACGTCGGCGAATCCCGCTCGACCACCCGCTGGATCACCTCGCCGGCGTTCAGCGACCACTGGAAGGCCCGGTCGGCCAGCAACTGGATCAGCGCCTCCTGCCGGTTCTCGGCGAGCAGCGTCGCCAGCACCCGCCCCACCGGCGGCCCCCACTGCGGTTCGGCGATGCGGCGCACGATCATCCGGTCGATCACCTGCTGGACGTCGTCGTCGCGCAGCAGCTCCACCAGCACCCGCAGCACCGTGGCCGTCTCGCTGGCGACACGTTGGGCGTGGGCGGCCTCCGACAGCCACTTGCCGAGCCGTCCGGGCACCTCCGCGTCCCGCAGCTTGGTCTCCACCACCGGCGGCGACAGGAAGTTCTCCCGCACGAAGGTTCCCAGCCCCTCGCCGAGTTGATCCTTCTTGCGCTTGATGATCGCGGTGTGCGGGATGGGGATGCCCAGCGGATGCCTGAACAGCGCCGTGACCGCGAACCAGTCGGCCAGCGCGCCCACCATTCCGGCCTCCGCGGCGGCACCGACATAGCCGACCCAGGCACCCAGGTGGGCGTGGGCCTGGGCCCACCGGCAGGCGAGGAACAGGCCGGTGGCGCCGATCAGGAAGCCCAGCGCCACCGCCTTCATCCGGCGCAGCGCCACCCGGCGCTCCGCATCGGCCTGCGGATCGGCACCGGCGAATGATTCGGCCAACGATGCGTGCGGCCGCTCGGTTCCGGTCAACGGGGTCATCGAGTCCGGCCCCGCCGCTCGCGGGCCCGGCGCTGCGCCTCGAGGCGAGGCTCTGTGTACCACCACTCCATCATTCATTGTCCCGGCCGATTGGTGTGACGGCACTGTTCGGGAGGCCCGTAGCGGGGCGCGGCCGAAGTCCGGAACAGGCCCGCACGCCGTAGTATCGAGGGCGTCTAGTGAATGGGAAATAGGCGATAGTGGCGGAGCAAATGTTGGCTGCGACGGCCAAGACGGATGGCCGCAAGCGGCGCTGGCATCAGCACAAGGTGGAGCGCCGCAACGAGTTGGTAGACGGGACGATCGACGCGATCCGGCGGCGCGGCGGCACGTTGAGCATGGACGAGATCGCCGCGGAGATCGGCGTCTCCAAGACGGTGTTGTACCGCTACTTCGTCGACAAGAACGATCTGACGACCGCCGTCATGATGCGGTTCACCCAAACCACGCTGATTCCAAATATGGCGTCGGCGCTGACATCCAATCTCGACGGCTTCGACCTGACCCGGGAGGTCATCCGGGTGTACGTCGAAACCGTCGCGAACGAACCCGAGCCGTACCGCTTCGTGATGTCCAACAGCTCGGCCAGCAAGAGCAAGGTGATCGCCGACTCCGAGCGGATCATCGCCCGCATGCTGGCGGTGCTGATGCGCCGCCGGATGCAACAGGCGGGGATGGACACCGGTGGCGCGGAGCCATGGGCCTACCTGATCGTCGGTGGCGTTCAGCTGGCCACCCACTCCTGGATGTCGGATCCGCGGATGAGCCGCGACGAGTTGATCGACTACCTGACGATGCTGAGCTGGAATGCGCTGAAGGGCATCGTCGAGGTGGGCGGCTCGCTGGACAAGTTCCGCGAAGAGCCCCACCCCTCGCCGATTGTGCCGCCCCGCGGGGCTGAGGATCGGGCCCCGCTCTAGGCGCCTTCCGAAGCGCGCGGCGGACCGTCTTTTGTCAATTCCACTCGCCTCGTGTGACGCTTATGACGCGCTCGGCCAGACGACTCGCACAGCCGTAGCGACTAGCATGCAGGGATGCATGGGGGGTGACGCGAGGGTGCGTCGGGCTGGTCAGCCACCCCTGGCTCCGCATAACGAAAGGCTCTACTCGACATGTCAGTGCAGCTCACGCCGCATTTTGGAAACGTGCAAGCCCACTACGACCTGTCCGATGACTTCTTCCGGCTGTTCCTGGACCCCACCCAGACATACAGCTGCGCCTACTTCGAGCGCGACGACATGACCCTGGAAGAGGCGCAGCTCGCCAAGATCGACCTGGCGCTGGGCAAGCTGAACCTCGAGCCGGGGATGACGTTGCTGGACATCGGCTGCGGCTGGGGCGCCACCATGCGGCGGGCGATCGAGAAGTACGACGTCAACGTCGTGGGCCTGACGTTGTCGGAGAACCAGGCCAAGCACGTGCAGGCGATGTTCGACGAGCTCGACACCCCGCGCAGCCGGCGGGTGCTGCTGGAGGGGTGGGAGAAGTTCCACGAGCCCGTCGACCGCATCGTCTCCATCGGCGCCTTCGAGCACTTCGGCCGGCAGCGCTACGGCCGCTTCTTCAAGATGGCCTATCAGGCGCTGCCGTCCGACGGAGCGATGTTGCTGCACACCATCGTTCGCCCGTCCTTCAAGGATGCCCGGGCACGGGGCATGACACTGACCCACGAGATCGTTCACTTCTCACAGTTCATCCTGACCGAGATCTTCCCGGGGGGCTGGCTGCCGACCCCGCAGACCGTCGGAGAGTACGCGGTCACCGCCGGCTTCGAACTGACCCGGGTCCACTCGCTGCAGCTGCACTACGCGAGGACCCTGGAGACCTGGGCGGCCGCGCTGGCGGCCAATCGCGAGGAGGCCATCGCCATCCAGTCCCGAGAGGTCTACGACCGGTACATGAAGTACCTGACCGGCTGCGCGAAGCTGTTCCGCCAGGGCTACACCGACGTCGACCAGTTCACCCTGGAGAAGAAGAAGTAGCCGGGCTGAGCCGTCAGTACGTGTAGAAGCCCCGGCCGGTCTTCTTGCCGAGCCGGCCCGCCTCCACCATGCGCAGCAACAGCGGCGGCGGGCCGTACTGCGGTTCCTTGAATTCCTCGAACATCTTGTCCGCGATCAGTTTCAGGGTGTCCAGCCCCACCAAGTCGGACAGCCGCAGCGGGCCCATCGGGTGCGACAGCCCGGCGACGACGGCTTTGTCGACGTCCTCGATGGTGGCAAAACCGGCCTCCACCATCCGAATTGCCGACAACAGGTAGGGAACCAGCAGCGCGTTCACGACAAAGCCGGACCGGTCGGAGCAGCGCACCACCTGCTTGCCGAGGACCGCGCTCGCGAACTCCTCGGTGCGCGCGGCGGCGGCTTCGTCGGTGACCAGCGTGCTGACCAGCTCGACCAGCGGCAGCACCGGCACGGGGTTGAAGAAGTGCAGGCCCAGCACCCGCTGCGGGTACTTGGTGGCCGCGGCGATCTTCATGATCGGGATGCTGGACGTGTTGGATGCCAGCACCGCGTCGGGATCGCTGATGGCGCGGTCGAGTTCGGCGAAGATGTCCGCCTTGACGGCCTCGTCCTCGACGATCGCTTCGATGACCAGCTGGCGGTCGGCGAGGTCCTTCAGATCGGTGGTGAAGGTGAGCTTGCCCAGCGCGCGGTCGCGCTCCCGCTCGGTGACCTTGCCCGCGCTCACGCCGCGCTCCAGCGACTTGACGATGCGGTTGCGTCCGGCCGTGATCAGGGCCTCGGTGGTCTCGAACACCGTCACGTCGACACCGGCGCGGACCGAGACTTCGGCGATGCCGGATCCCATCTGGCCGGCCCCGACAACCCCTACCCGTTGAATCGCTGCGTCGCTCACTGTCATCTCTTTCGGTGTCGTATCGTCTTGCACCGCAATAGGCCCCGCCCAGGATCGCTGGGCGGGGCCAATGCTACTTCACGGTGAACAGGGGCAGATTCGCACAATCTGGATCGCAGCCGTGCGAATCCGCTCTGCTCGTCCTCAGTGAAACTGACCCTCTTCGGTGGAGCCGGTCAGCGCGGTGGTCGACGAGGTGGGGTCAACCGTGGTGGCGATGCGGTCGAAGTAACCGGCACCGACCTCGCGCTGGTGCTTGGTCGCGGTGTAACCGCGTTCCTCGGCGGCGAACTCGCGCTCCTGCAGCTCCACGTACGCGGTCATCTGGTTGCGGGCGTAGCCGTAGGCCAGATCGAACATCGAGTAGTTCAGCGCGTGGAAGCCGGCCAGCGTGATGAACTGGAACTTGAATCCCATTGCGGCAAGCTCCTTTTGGAACTTCGCGATGGTGGAGTCGTCCAGGTGCTTCTTCCAGTTGAACGACGGCGAGCAGTTGTAGGCCAGCATCTGGTCGGGGAACTCGGACTTGACGCCCTCGGCGAACTTGGCGGCCAGGTCGAGGTCCGGCGTGCCGGTCTCCATCCAGATCAGGTCGGAGTACGGCGCGTAGGCCTTGGCCCGGGCGATGCAGGGCTCCAGGCCGTTCTTCACCCGGTAGAAGCCCTCCTTGGTCCGCTCACCGGTGATGAACGGCTGGTCACGCTCGTCGACGTCCGACGTGATCAGGGTCGCCGCCTCGGCATCGGTCCGGGCGATGACGACGGTCGGCACGTCGCAGACGTCGGCCGCCAGGCGCGCCGAGGTCAGCGTCCGGATGTGCTGCTGGGTCGGGATGAGCACCTTGCCGCCCAGGTGACCGCACTTCTTCTCCGAGGCGAGCTGGTCCTCCCAGTGCGAGCCCGCGACGCCCGCCGCGATCATCGCCTTCTGCAGCTCGTAGACGTTCAGCGCACCGCCGAAGCCGGCCTCGCCGTCGGCCACGATCGGGGCCAGCCAGTTCTCCACCGAGGTGTCGCCCTCGACCCGGGCGATCTCGTCGGCGCGAAGCAGCGCGTTGTTGATGCGGCGCACCACCTGCGGCACCGAGTTGGCCGGGTACAGGCTCTGGTCGGGGTAGGTGTGGCCGGACAGGTTGGCGTCACCGGCGACCTGCCAACCCGACAGGTAGATCGCCTTCAGGCCGGCGCGGACCTGCTGGACGGCCATGTTGCCGGTCAGGGCGCCGAGCGCGTTGATCCACTCCAGGTCGTGCAGTTGCTCCCACAACACCTCGGCGCCGCGGCGAGCCAGCGTGTGCTCCTCGACCACGGTGCCCTGCAGGGCGACGACGTCCTCGGCGCTGTAGGTGCGGGTGACACCCTTCCAACGCGGGTTGGTGTCCCAGTCCTTCTGGATCTGTTCCGGGCTCTTGGGGGTGCCAACGACAGACATTGGGCATGCTCCTTAACGAATCTTCACTACTACTGGGTTGGTGAACGCTTCACCGGCGGTAGCTAGAGGCTCAACTTCGCTGGTGTGCTAACTCGAAGATGGCACAGCTATTGACGCAGGTCCAGCCGTTTCATTTGCCAATTTCGGCAACGACCGTGCCCGGTTTAGCAAATCTTGCGAAGACGAACGGAAACTGAACCGTTTCAGAAACTACCGGCGGGTAACAAGAATCCGCAGGTCAGCCGGTAATTTACCGGGACGCTTGTCCGGTTAGCGGTTGAAGAGCGCGGCGACCGCTTTCGTCTCGTCGCCGACCGCGTATGTGAGCGTTGTAACAGGCCGATCGACGAGCCCGGGACCGAATTGGTCGGTCGATCCGGCCGGATGGATGTGCGAGATGATCTCCAGCTTGTCGCCCAGCGCCACCGGCGCCTCGTGCTCGATCGTGACGCGCAGGGGCCGCGCCATCAAAGCCAGGTGCGACGCCAGGTAGTCCTCGATCACGCTCCAGTACACCGAGTTGTTCATGTGGTCGAACAGGTCGATGTCGGTCACCCGGACGGGAAACTCGTGAATCTCGACCGCGTCGTCGCGGCTGCCCGGCTTGAGGTAGCCCTTCCACCGCAGCCGGTCGACCGACGTGGTTTTGTGCAGCCCGGCGAGGAAGTCGTCGGAGATGCGCGACGGCATCTGGGTCTCCCGGTTGATGTTGATCCAGAAGGCCTCGGACTCGATCAGGCCGCCCTTGCGACCGTCGACGCGAACCCGCATCTCACACCACCGGTTCGACGTGCCCGAACACCACCGGCGGCAGCGCAGCATGTCCTGAAACTCGATCGGACGGATCAGGTCGAGCATCGTGCGGCGGACGATCCACAGCGGGTGGGTCTCCTCGAAACCCATCTCGCGCAGCTGATCCTGGCCGATGTCCTGGATGTGCCGGCACGCCGCGTCCAGCCGCAGGCGGCCCGTGCGGTCGATGTCGGCCACCCGCAGCGGCCATTCACGGTCGAACACATCGGGGTGGCCGTCGGGAACCGGCATCAGTTCTTTGTCCAGGCTCACGGCTTCGCTCCCCGTTTCCTCCTTGTGGGCACTCACGTTGAGGCCTCCGTTGCGAATCATGCCAACGCCCTGTGTCAAAAACCAATCCCGACGCGTCCGCGCCCGCGTGCAAACCCTGCCAACTTCGGCTTAGCAACCCGCTATCCTGGGCAAAGTGTCCAAGACCTTCGTGGGCTCCCGGGTCCGCCAGCTGCGCCACGAGCGCGGCTTCTCCCAGGCCGCCCTGGCCCAGATGCTGGAGATCTCCCCGAGCTACCTGAACCAGATCGAGCACGACGTGCGCCCCCTGACGGTGGCGGTGCTGCTGCGGATCACCGAGGTGTTCGGCGTGGATGCGACGTTCTTCGCCTCCCAGGACGACACCCGGCTGGTCGCCGAGCTGCGCGAGGTCACCATGGACCGCGACCTGGACATCGACGTCGACCCGACCGAGGTGGCCGAGATGGTCAGCGCCCACCCGACCCTGGCCCGCGCGGTGGTCAACCTGCACCGGCGCTACCGGATCACCACCGCGCAGCTGGCCGCCGCGACCGAGGAGCGGTACTCCGACGGCAGCGGCAGCGGCTCGATCACCATGCCGCACGAGGAAGTGCGCGACTACTTCTACCAACGCCAGAACTATCTGCACGAGCTGGACACCGCCGCCGAAGATCTCACGATCCAGATGCGGATGCACCACGGCGACCTCGCCCGCGAGCTGAACCGCCGGCTGACCGAGGTGCACGGCGTGCACATCAACAGGCGGATCGATCTCGGTGACACCGTGTTGCACCGGTACGACCCCACGACCAAGACGCTGGAGATCAGCAACCACCTCTCGCTCGGCCAGCAGGTGTTCAAGATGGCCGCCGAATTGGCCTACCTCGAGTACGGCGACCTCATCGACACCCTGGTAGAGGAGGGCAAGTTCACCAGCGACGAGTCGCACACGCTGGCCCGGCTGGGGCTGGCCAACTACTTCGCCGCGGCCGCGGTGCTGCCCTACCGCCAGTTCCACGACGTCTCGGAGAATTTCCGCTACGACGTCGAGCGGTTGTCCTCCTTCTACTCGGTGAGCTACGAGACGATCGCGCACCGGCTTTCGACGTTGCAGCGGCCGTCGATGCGCGGCGTTCCGTTCTCGTTCGTCCGCGTCGATCGCGCGGGCAACATGTCAAAACGACAGTCCGCCACCGGGTTTCACTTCTCCTCCAGCGGCGGCACCTGCCCGCTGTGGAACGTGTACGAAACGTTCGCCAATCCGGGCAAGATCCTGGTCCAGATCGCCCAGATGCCCGATGGCCGCAACTACATGTGGGTGGCCCGGACCGTGGAGCGTCGGGCCGCCCGGTATGGTCAGCCGGGTAAAACCTTCGCGATCGGGCTGGGCTGCGAGCTGCGCCACGCGCACCGGCTCGTCTACTCCGAAGGACTCGACGTCTCGGGGGATTCAGGAACAGTGGCCACACCGATCGGCGCGGGATGCCGGGTCTGCGAACGCGACAACTGCCCGCAGCGGGCGTTCCCGGCCCTGGGGCGCGCCCTGGATCTCGACGAGCACCGCAGCACGGTCTCCCCGTACCTGGTGAAGCAACCGTGACCGGCGCTCAGCATGGCCGCATCCCGTCGGGGCGCTTCCGCGAACTGGGCCCGGTCAACTGGGTGCTCGCGAAGCTGGCCGCGCGGACGGTGCGGGCGCCCGAGATGCATCTGTTCACCACGCTGGGCCAGCACCGCCTGCTGTTCTTGGCGTGGAGCATCTACAGCGGCCGCGTGCTGCGGGGCCGGCTGCCTGCGATCGACACCGAACTGGTGATCCTGCGGGTCGCGCATGTGCGCGGCTGCGAATACGAACTGCAGCACCACCGCCGGATGGCCGCCAAGCAGGGGCTCGACGCCGACCTGCAGGCCGCCATCTTCGCGTGGCCCGAACGGCTGGACCGGGTCGAGGCGCGCCTGACCGTGCGGCAGCAGGCGCTGCTGACGGCCACCGACGAGTTCGTCAAAGACCGGACCATCACCGACGCCACCTGGCAGCAGCTCGCGGAGCACCTGGACCGCCGTCAGCTGATCGAATTCTGCTTGCTGGCAAGCCAATACGACGGCCTGGCCGCGACGATGGCGGCCCTGGACATCCCGCTGGACAACCCGCGCTAGAGCCCGTCAGAGGTAGACACTGGCCAGCACGGCCAGCGTCAGCGCCAGCGGCGGCACGGACAGCCCGAAGCCGAACCCCGACCACGCGTATTTCCTGCGCCGGCGCAGCAACGACGCCCACATCGTGGCGCAGACCGCGAGCGCGAGCGACAGCAGCAACACCGTCGGGGCCCACTGCCCCACCGCCGCGTTGTCGTCGGCGATCGAAAAGGCCAGCAACCACAGCAGATAACCCGCGGCGAGACCGCCGACGGCCCCGAGAAAGACGTCGCTGCGCATGCGGCTCAGAAGTTGATCATGTGGCCGGTCAAGCCGTGGAAGCACTCCTGCAGCGCCTCCGACATGGTCGGATGGGTGTGCACGTTGCGCGCCAGCTCGTTGGCGGTCAGGTCCCACTTCTGCGCCAGCGTCAGCTCGGGCAGCAGCTCGGACACGTCGTGGCCGATCAGGTGCCCGCCCAGCAACTCGAGATGCTTCGCGTCGGCGACCAGCTTGACGAAGCCGCTGGGGTCACCCAGGCCGTGCGCCTTGCCGTTGGCGGTGAACGGGAACTTCGCCACCACGACGTCGTGGCCTTCGTCGCGGGCCTGCTGCTCGGTCAGCCCGAAGCTGGCCACCTGCGGCTGGCAGAACGTCGCCCGCGGCAACATCCGGTAGTCGCCCAGCGCCAAAGTCTCTGCGCCGGCAATGGTTTCGGCCGCCACCACACCCATGGCCTCGGCGACGTGCGCCAGCATCAGCTTCCCGGTGACGTCACCGATGGCGTAGATGTGCGGCACGCTGGTGATCATGTATTCGTTGATGCCGATGGCCTTGCGGTCGGTCAGCGCGACGCCGGCCTTATCCAGGCCATAACCCTCGACGTTGGGCGCAAAGCCGATGGCCTGCAACACTTTTGCGGCCTTGAGTTCCTGCGTGTTGCCGTCCTTGCTGACCACCACGGTCACCTCGGAGCCGTTGTCCGAGATGGACTCGACCTTGGTCCCGGTGAGGATCTTGATGCCCAGCTTCTTGAACTGCTTCTCGATCTCCTTGGACACGTCGGCGTCCTCGTTGGGCAGCGCGCGCGGCAGGAACTCCACGATGGTCACGTCGACGCCGTAGTTCTTCATGACGTAGCCGAACTCCATGCCGATAGCGCCGGCGCCGGCGATGACGATCGACTCGGGCAGCTCGCGGGAGAGGATCTGTTCCTCGTAGGTGACCACGTTGGCCGACAGCGACGTCCCCGGCACCAGCCGGGTGCTGCTGCCGGTGGCGATGATGGCGTTGTCGAACGTGACGGTCTCGGTCCCGCCGTCGTTGAGGTCCACCGACAACGTGTTGGCGTCGGTGAATCTGCCGTACCCGTTGATCTCGGTGATCTTGTTCTTCTTCATCAGGAAGTGCACGCCCGCGACCCGGCCCTCGGCCACCTTGCGGCTGCGGTCGAAGGCGGCGCCGTAATCGAAGGTCGCCTCACCGTTCATCCCGAAAGCCTTGGCTTCCTTGGTGAAGATGTGGACCAGCTCGGCGTTGCGGAGCAGCGCCTTGGACGGGATGCAGCCGACGTTGAGGCAGACACCGCCCCAGTACTTCGGCTCGACGACTGCGGTGTTCAGGCCGAGCTGTGCGGCGCGAATGGCTGCGACATATCCGCCGGGACCGGCCCCGAGGACGACGACGTCAAAATGGGTCACGGCCACTACCCTAGTGGCCGCCCGGGTGAGGCGTTAATACGGAATGAGGCCGAGGAGGCAGTGGCCCACCCGCGCGCAGTGGTAATAGCCGTGCAGGGGCGCCGCGGCGGTCAGCGAGGCGAACGGCCCCGACATCACCGCCAGCGACAGCGCCGAGACCAGCGGCCTGCCCTCGACCATCGCGAGCAGCACGCCACCGACGGCGCACGCCACCACGTACACCAGGATGGTGAACAGCGCCGCGGTTTGGTCGGTCGAGTGATACCACCAATAGAACAGGCCGAACCCGACGACCGCCGCCAGGCACCACACGCCGAGGATCACCAGCAGCAGCTTCCACCACTTCAGGTAGAGGTAGCGCCCGGGAACGGTGACGGGTTGCACCGGCGCGACAGCGGATTCGGCGTCGGCGCTATGTTCGGACGGGGCCGGCTCATGCGTCTGCGGCCCGTCTGAGGCGGCGGCCTGCTCGCCGGTGTCGTCGGTGTCGTCGGAGAAGTCCGGCTTCCACGACTGGGTCCCGGTGTCCTCGTCGGAATCGGAGAAGTCGGGCACCCATGACTGGGTGCCCGGGCTCGACGGGGTGTCGTCGTCAGCCATGGTTGGTCACCTGCAGGGCGACGAGCACACCGAACCAGCCGGGCGCCACCGCCATGACGAAGGCGCCCAGCATCGTCACCCACCGTCGTCCGGAGAAGAGGACCGTCAGCAGCCCGGCAGCGCTGGGAATCCCGACCACGAACGCGAGGGCGAAGGCCGGGCGGATGCTCCCATGGACGGTGCCGGCGAATCCCACCCCCGCCAGCAGCCCGACCGCGGCGCCGATCAGCATGGCGCCGGCCAACAACCGCGGACGCGGGAGGGGGATCACGATTTCGACATTACTGCGGTCACCGACCCGGAGGGCACGTTCGCAGAGCCGCGTCAGTCACCACCTGACCGCGCGCGCAAGGGCGTTCGCCACGTTCATAGTCGGCGCCGGTGATGACCCGGGCGTCCCGCAGCGCGGCCTGTTCGTCATCGGTGAAGACGCGGCCGCGGGACAGGAACCGCACCCCTTCGGGCGCCTCCAGGCTGAACCCGCCGCCCCGGCCCGGGACCACATCGATGACCAGCTGGGTGTGCTTCCAGGTCTGATACTGCGGCCCAGAGATCCACACCGGCACCCCATCCGTCCCGACGTCGAGCACCCCGAGCAACACGTCGCGGTCGCCGACGAGGAAATCACGGAGTGGGTAGCACATCGGCGACGACCCGTCGCAGCAGCCGCCGGACTGGTGGAACATCACCGGGCCGTGCCGGTCCTGCAGTCGCTCCAGCAGTTCGGCGGCGTCCGCGGTGATGACGACACCCGGAACCATCAGAAGAAGCCCTGCGCCTTGTCCGAGTAGGACACCATCAGGTTCTTGGTCTGTTGGTAGTGGTCGAGCATCATCTTGTGGTTCTCCCGGCCGATGCCCGATTGCTTGTAGCCGCCGAAAGCGGCGTGGGCGGGATACACGTGGTAGCAGTTGACCCACACCCGGCCGGCCTGGATGTCCCGCCCGGCTCGGTAGGCGGTGTTGCCGTCGCGGCTCCACACCCCCGCACCCAGACCGTAGAGGGTGTCGTTGGCGATCGAGATCGCGTCGTCGTAGTCGGAGAACGACGTCACCGCCACCACCGGGCCGAAGATCTCCTCCTGGAAGATCCGCATCTTGTTGTTGCCGGCGAAGATCGTCGGCTGCATGTAGTAGCCGCCGGACAGGTCGCCGCCCAGCTCGGCGCGCTCGCCGCCGGTGATGACCTTGGCGCCCTCGTCCTTGCCGATCTCGATGTAGGACAACACCTTTTCCAGCTGGTCGTTGGATGCCTGTGAACCCAGCATCGTCTCGGTGTCCAGCGGATCACCCTGCCGCACCGCCTTGGTCCGGATGGCGGCCAGCTCCAGGAACTCGTCGTAGATGTCGGACTGGACCAGGCTGCGCGACGGGCAGGTGCACACCTCGCCCTGGTTCAGGGCGAACATGGTGAAGCCCTCCAGCGCCTTGTCCTGGAAATCGTCACCCTTGGCCATCACGTCGGAGAAGAAGATGTTGGGGCTCTTGCCGCCGAGCTCGAGGGTGACCGGGATCAGGTTCTGCGACGCGTACTGCATGATCAGCCGCCCGGTGGTGGTCTCGCCGGTGAACGCGATCTTGGCGATCCGGTTGCTCGACGCCAGCGGCTTGCCCGCCTCCGCGCCGAACCCGTTGACGACGTTGACCACGCCCGCCGGCAGCAGGTCACCGATCAGCGACATCAGGTAGAGCACCGAGACCGGCGTCTGCTCGGCGGGTTTGAGCACCACCGCGTTGCCGGCCGCCAGCGCGGGCGCCAGCTTCCAGGTGGCCATCAGGATCGGGAAGTTCCACGGAATGATCTGCCCGACCACGCCGAGCGGCTCGTGGAAGTGGTAGGCGACGGTGTCCTCGTCGATCTGGGACAGCGAGCCCTCCTGCGCGCGGATCGCCCCGGCGAAGTAGCGGAAATGGTCGACCGCCAGCGTGATGTCGGCGCCCAGCGCCTCGCGGATCGGTTTCCCGTTGTCCCACACTTCTGCCACCGCCAGGGCGGCCTTGTTCGCCTCGATCCGGTCGGCGATCTTGTTGAGGATCGCCGCCCGTTCGGCCGGTGGGGTCTTGCCCCACGCCCCCGCCGCCCCGTGAGCGGCGTCGAGCGCCTTCTCGACATCGGCCTCGTCCGACCGGGCCACCTCGCAGAACGGCTGGCCGGTCACCGGTGTCGGGTTCTCGAAATAGCGGCCCTGCGCCGGCCGGACCCATTCGCCCCCAATGAAGTTGTCGTAGCGGGCTTCATACGACATCAACGCCCCAGCGGAACCTGGACGTGCGAAAACAGTCATCTGCTCGGCTCCTCGCTCGTCTGTGTAATACACCTCACACTACCGCCGGAGGCCACAATGGCGGTCATGACATCGCAAGCCCCCGCGGCCCCCGACGACGACCGTGACCCCTACCTGTGGCTCGAGGAGGTCACCGGCGACGAGGCGCTGGATTGGGTGCGGGCGCGCAACGAACCGACGTTGGCGACCTTCCGCGACGCGGAGTTCGAGCGAATGCGCACCGAGGCGCTCGAGGTGCTCGACACCGACGCCCGCATCCCGTACGTGGTCCGCCGCGGCGAGTACCTCTACAACTTCTGGCGCGACGCCGACAACCCGCGCGGACTGTGGCGGCGCACCACGCTCGAGAGCTATCGGACCGATGCCCCCGAGTGGGACGTGCTGATCGATGTCGACGAGTTGGGCCGGACCGACGACGAGAAGTGGGTGTGGGCCGGCGCCGGTGTCATCGAACCGGAGTACACGCGCGCCCTGGTCGCGCTGTCCAGGGGCGGCTCGGACGCGTCCATCGTGCGCGAATTCGACATGGGGACACGCGAATTCGTCGTCGACGGATTCGCGCTGCCGGAGGCCAAGTCGCAACTTGCCTGGGTGGATACCGACACCGTGCTGGTGGGCACGGACTTCGGCGCCGACTCGCTCACCGATTCGGGCTACCCGCGGGTGATCAAGCGATGGCGGCGGGGCACCCCACTGACCGACGCGGAAACCGTGTTCGAGGGCGCCCGCACCGACGTCCGCGTGTCCGCCTCGGTGGACCGCACCCCCGGCTTCGAGCGCACCCTGCTGGGGCGGGCCCTCGACTTCTGGAACGAAGAGGTCTACGAACTGCGGGGCCTTTCAGAAAACCCAGAGCTGATCCGCATCGACGCGCCCACCGACGCGAGCTTGTCGATACACCGGGAGTGGCTCCTGATCGAGCTGCGCACCGATTGGTTCTACGGCGCGCAGAGCTATCCCGTCGGTTCTTTGCTGGCGGCGAACTATGACGAGTTCTTGTCGGGCACGGCCGAATTGAGCGTGGTGTTCGAGCCAGACGAGCACACCGCCCTGAACCACTACGCGTGGACGCGCGACCGCCTGTTGATGGTCACCCTCGCCGACGTGGCCAGCCGGGTGGAGATCGTCACGCCCGGAACGTGGGAACGTCAACCGTTAGCCGGCATCCCCGACGCGACCCACACCGTCGTCGTCGCGGCCGACGACACCGGCGACGAGTTCTTCCTGGACTCCAGCGGATTCGTCAACCCGTCGCGGCTCATGCGCGGCACCGGCGCAGGCCCGCTCGACCAGATCAAGTCCGCGCCGGCCTTCTTCGACGCCGGCAACCTCGCCGTCTCCCAGCATTTCGTGGCGTCGCAGGACGGGACGCCGATCCCGTACTTCGTGGTGCGGCCCGCCGACGCGCGGGGCCCGGGGCCGACCATGCTGTACGGCTACGGCGGCTTCGAATCCGCCAACACCCCCGCCTACAGCGGCGTGCTCGGCCGGCTGTGGCTGGCCCGAGGCGGCACCTACGTGCTCGCCAACATCCGCGGCGGCGGCGAGTACGGGCCCGGCTGGCACACCCAGGCCATGCGCGAGAACCGGCACAAGGTGGCCGAGGATTTCGCTGCGGTGGCAACGGATTTGGTGAATCGGGGCATTACCACCGTGGACCAGCTCGGCGCGCAGGGTGGCAGCAACGGCGGCCTGCTGATGGGCATCATGCTGACCCAGTACCCGGAGAGATTCGGCGCGCTGGTCTGCAGCGTGCCGCTGCTGGACATGAAGCGCTACCACCTGCTGCTCGCGGGCGCCTCGTGGATGGCCGAGTACGGCGACCCGGACAACCCGGACGACTGGGCGTTCATCTCCGAATATTCGCCCTACCAGAACATTTCCGCCACGCGCCACTATCCGCCGGTGCTGATGACCACGTCGACCCGCGACGATCGGGTCCATCCGGGCCATGCCCGCAAGATGACGGCGGCGCTGGAGGCCGCGGGCCACCGGGTCTACTACTACGAGAACATCGAGGGCGGCCACGCCGGCGCGGCCGACAACCAGCAGGTTGCCTTCAAGTCGGCGCTGACCTATTCCTTCCTGTGGCGGATGCTCGCCAGGTCATAAGATCGTCGGCGTGTCAGCGACCCAACGCATCGAACTCACCCTGCTGGCGACGGGGTTGATCTTCGTCCTGGTCTCGGCGGCGCAGGCACGCTACCGATTCATCCGTCATCGCCGCGCCGGCAGGCGGTTCTACTGGACGACCGCGATCATCGGCATCGTCTGCTTCGCGATCGGCACGGGCAGGGTCTGGCCCAACGCCGTCTGCGTGGCGGTGATCTTTTCCGGCGTCGTCGTCTTGTCGGCCTACCTGACTACGCCGTATCTCAAGATCGGCGACCGCATCTACGCGTCGTCGCCGGAAAACCGTCGGCCCGATCCCTAAAGGATGCTATGACCGCACCCGACTTCGAGACGCTCCTCTATACGACGGCCGCCCCGGTGGCCACCATCACGCTGAACCGCCCGGAGCAGCTCAACACCATCGTGCCGCCCATGCCCGACGAGATCGAGGCGGCGGTCGGGCTGGCGGAGCGCGACCCGGCCGTCAAGGTCATCGTGCTGCGCGGCGCGGGCCGGGCGTTCTCCGGCGGCTACGACTTCGGCGGCGGCTTTCAGCACTGGGGCGAGTCGATGATGACCGACGGCAAGTGGGATCCCGGCAAGGACTTCGCGATGGTCACCTCCCGCGAGACGGGGCCGACGCACAAGTTCATGGCCATCTGGCGGGCATCCAAGCCGGTCATCGCCCAGGTGCACGGCTGGTGCGTGGGCGGCGCAAGCGATTACGCCCTGTGCGCGGACCTGGTGATCGCCAGCAACGACGCGGTGATCGGCACCCCGTACAGCAGGATGTGGGGCGCATACCTGAGCGGGATGTGGCTCTACCGGCTCAGCTTCGCCAAGGCCAAGTGGCATTCGCTGACCGGTCGGCCGCTGACCGGCGTGCAGGCGGCCGAGGTCGAGCTGATCAACGAGGCGGTGCCGTTCGAGCGTCTCGAGGCCCGGGTCGCCGAGGTAGCCGCCGAGCTGGCCCGGATTCCGCTGTCGCAGTTGCAGGCGCAGAAGCTGATCGTCAACCAGGCCTACGAGAACATGGGGTTGGCGTCCACCCAGACGCTCGGCGGCATCCTCGACGGCTTGATGCGCAACACCCCCGACGCCCTGGAGTTCGTCAAGACGGCCGAAACCGAGGGCGTTCGGGCGGCGGTCGAGCGCCGCGACGGCCCCTTCGGGGACTACAGCCAGGCCCCGCCGGAGCTGCGGCCCGACCCCGCGCACGTCATCGTGCCTGATCGGGACCAATGCTGAGATGGGCTAGGAACCTGTTCCCCGGCGCCCAAAAAGTGTTACCGTTATCAACTATGTCCCGGCTGACTTCTGGCCTGCGTGCAGGCGCCGCTGTCCTCGCCCTGGGTATCGCCGCGACGGCGTTCCCGAAAACCGCCGTGGCCGACTCCACGGAGGACTTCCCGATTCCGCGCAGGATGATCAACACCACCTGCGACGCCGAGCAGATCATGGCGGCCACCCGCGACACCAGCCCGGTGTACTACCAGCGCTACATGATCGACTTCGACAACCACCCGAACGTCCAGCAGGCGACGATCGACAAGGTGCATTGGTTCTACTCGCTGTCGCCGGAGGACCGCCGGACGTATTCGGAGAACTTCTTCAACAACGACCCGCTGTGGTACGCGTGGCCGAACCACATGAAGCTCTTCTTCAACAACAAGGGCGTCGTGGCCAAGGCCACCGACGTGTGCAACCAATACCCGCCCGGCGACATGGCGGTCTGGGACTGGGCCGAGCCGACTGGTCCGCCTGGATGGCCGGGACCCGTCCGCGGCAGGGTCCAGTAATTCCGCGCTAGGGCTCAGTAATGCGGTGACGCCGCCGGGAACCAGTCTGTGTTGGTCGCCCCGGCGGCGGCCTCGCGGCGCCGCCTCGTCGGATCAGCGCGGCTGGACCAACCCGCCCGGCGGGTGCTCCTCGACGTTCCTGAGGAGCAGATCGCGCACAGCGGGACGCGGTCCGTACGGTCGCAGCATGGTGCTGGCCGGCCGTGGACGCACGTGCTGCGGCCACCAGAACCAGCGCCCGAGCAGGGTTGCCAGCGACGGCGTCATGAACGACCGCACGATCAAGGTGTCGAACAACAAACCCAGCGCGATCGTCGTACCCACCTGGGCCATCACCAGCAGCGGGCTGAACATGAACGTGGCCATGGTCGCGGCGAACACCAGGCCGGCGGAGGTCACCACCGAGCCCGAACCGGCCATCGCGCGGATCGTCCCGGTTTTGAGCCCGGCGTGGATTTCCTCCTTGAACCGCGATATCAGCAGCAGGTTGTAGTCCGAGCCGACCGCCAGCAGCAGGATGATCGCCATCGCCAGCACCATCCAGTGCAACTTGATGCCCAGGATGTACTGCCAAAGGAGCACGGAGAGCCCGAACGAGGCGCCCAGTGACAGCAACACCGTACCGACGATCACGAAGGCCGCCACGGCGCTTCGGGTGATCACCAGCATGATGATGAAAATCAGTGTGGCTGCAGCAATTCCGGCGATCAGCAGGTCGATGTTAGAGCCGTCGTGCATGTCCTTGTACGTCGCGGCGGTACCGCCGAGGTAAACCTTGGAGCCCTCCCAGGGCGTGCCCTTGATCGCCTCGTGCACGGCCTGCTTGATCGGTTCGATGTGGCTGATGCCTTCGGGGCTCGCCGGGTCGCCTTCATGGGAGATGATCAACCGGACCGCGTGCCCGTCCGGCGAAATGAAGTTCTTCAGACCCCGTGCGAAATCCGGGCTCTTGAACGCCTCCGGCGGGAGGTAGAACGTGTCGTCATTCTTTGCTTTGTCGAAGGCATCGCCCTGGGCGGTGGCGTTGTCGGACTGCGCTTTCGCCTGTTCGTTGAGACCCATCGTGGTCGCGTAGTTCGACATGATGGTGTCGAGGTTGCGCTGCTGGCTTTCGATTTGCGGCGGTATCAGCGCCACCAGCTTCGGCTGGATCTGATCCAACTTGTCCAGATTCGCACTCAGTTCAACGATGTTCTGAGCCACCTGGTCGATGCCGTCGAGCGCGTTGAAGACCGACCGTAGCGCCCAGCAGGCCGGAATGTCGTAGCAGTGCCTCTCCCAGTAGAAGAAGCTGCGGATCGGCCGGAAGAAGTCGTCGAAGTTGGCGATGTCATCGCGCAACGCCTCGGTGATCCGCACGGTTTCCTTGGTGAGCCTGGTGGTTTCGTGCGTCGTGTTGCTGAGGTCCTGGGTGACCTGCATCTGTTCATGCAGGGTGGCCATGGTCTTGCGCAGTTCGTCGGCCTGCTTGAGCAGGTTGTTCGCCTGCTCTTCCTGATAGTGCTGGGTCTGGATCCGCCCCGCTGCTTGTGCGCCCATCTGGAAACCGAGGGTGCTGTGGTCGAGCGGCGTGCCCAACGGCCGGGTGATGGTCTGCACCCGGCCAATGCCGGGGATGTGGAAGACCGCCTTGGCGACCTTGTCCAGGACCAGGAAGTCGGCGGGGTTGCGCAAGTCGTGATCGGTTTCGATCATCAACAACTCGGGATTGAGCCGCGCCTGGTCGAAATGCCGGTCCGCGGCGGCATACCCGACATTGGCCGGGGTGTCCGCCGGCAGGAAGTGGCGGTTGTCGTAGTCCGTCTTGTAGCCCGGCAGGGCGAGCAGACCAACCAGTGCGACCCCGATGGTCACCGCGAAAACCGGTGCGGGCCAGCGGACGACCGCGGTGCCGATGCGACGCCAGCCCCGGGTCTGCAGCGTGCGCTTCGGATCCATGAGCTTGAAGAACGAAGCCACCGTCAAAACCGCCGGAGCCAGCGTCAAAGCCGCCAACACCGCGACCAGCATGCCCACCGCACAGGGCACCCCCAGCGACTCGAAGTACGGCAGCCGGCAGAAGCTCAGGCAGTACATCGCGCCGGCGATCGTCAGGCCCGACCCAAGCACGACGTGCGCGGTGCTGTGGAACATCGTGTAGAACGCTTGCTCACGGGTCTCGCCCAGACCGCGCGCCTCGTGGTAGCGCCCGACCACGAAGATCGCGTAGTCCGTTCCGGCGGCGATCGCCATCAGCACCAGCATGTTGTTGGCGAACGTCGAGAGCCCCATGATCCCGTAGTTTCCGAGCGTCGCGACGACACCACGGGCCGCCGCCAACTCGATGAAGACCATCGCCAGCATGATCAGCATGGTGACGATCGAGCGGTAGACGAACAGCAGCATCACCACGATCACCAAAAAAGTGACAAGGGTGACGAGCATGACGCCCTTCTCGCCCGCATGGGACTGATCGGCGAACAGCGGACCCGCGCCGGTGACATACGCCTTGATTCCCGGCGGTGCGGGCACCGAGTCCACGATCTTGCGGACGGCCAGGGCAGACTCGTTCGCCAGCCCGCCGCCCATGTTCCCGGCGAGGTAGACCTGGACGTACGCGGCCTTTTGGTCGTGGCTCTGGGAACCCGCCGCCGTCAGCGGATCACTCCAGAAATCCTGCACGTGCTGAACGTGCGTCTTGTCTTGCTCGACGCGCCTGACGATCTCGTCGTAGTAACGGTGCGCTTCGGCGCCGAGTGGCTTGTCGCCCTCCAGCAAGATCATGGCCGAGTTGTCGGAGTTGAACTCTTTGAACGTCGATCCGACCTTCATCATCGACTGAAAGGACGCCGCGGCAGTGGGACTCATCGACACCGAGTGGGTTTTGGCGACGACCTCCAGCTGCGGGGCCACGGTGTTGGTGAGGAACACGATGCCCAACCAGATCAGGACGATCGGCAGGGCGAGCCGGTGGATCATCCGCGGCAGGAACGGCGGGATCAGCGGCTGGTCGACGCGCGGCGGAGCCCCGCCTGGCTCGCTCATGCGGACTTGTCCAGGCAGTAGACGAAGGGGTTCACGGTTTCGTTGGCATCCGAGCGATTCGGAGCCTTGATCACGTCACCGTGCCCGTCGTGGTTGTTCACGACGAATTGGCAGGCGATCCAACTGCCGTCGCCTTGTGCAATCAGGTTTGCCGGGATGCCGGGCTTCGTTGAACTCAATACTTTGCTCCAGGGCAAGGACACGTTGAGGGCCTGCTGCGGATGGGAGTTTTCGTCGAGGTAGTTGATGGTTGCCGTGCTGCCCGGTGAGCCCCAGACCTGGAGCGTGATCGTCTTGGCGTTGAACTCGTCGAGGACCTCGCCCGACGTGCCGCCACCGAACGAACCCTTGTGAACTCCGAAGACGCCGTGCAATCGGTATACGACGAATCCCGACACCGCGACGACGGCTGCGATCGTGAGCACCAACCAGAAACGCGCCAGCAGCCCCTTTTTCCCGGAAGGCTGCGGAGCGCCCTTTTTGCCCTCGCCGGCGCCGGAGCCCTGCTTCTGCAGCGGCTCGGTCCTTGGCTCAGTCGTCGTCATGGGCGCTCCAAGTCCTTCCCGTTCACCGGTCGCAGTTCGCCAAGCCACAGCCCCCCGGCCTCCTCTCTTCGTTCATTGCGATCCCGAGATGAGCCCCACGCACGTGGCGGTCAGCAAGCGAGTGAGGGCGAAGGTGAAGTCCAGGTTCCACTCGGGCGGAATCACTTCGGGCTCCTCGGCATACGCGTCGGTCAGCCGCTCGGGCGGGTTGGCGACCTGCCATAGCGTCGCGGCCAGCGAGTACGCGGCCAGCAGGATGTCGAGCGACCCCGACCGCCCGAGCTCGGGCAGCGCCGTCTCGATGGAGTCTGCGAGCGAGAGCGTGGCCGCGGTGCTGATCCGCTTGACCTCGACCACCCGCTCGGCGTCCACCTCATGTTCGAGGTGCAGGTGCAGGTTGGCCAGCAGGTCGCAGAACAGCGGGTCCTCGGCCAGGGCGTTGGCCAGCGTCTCGGCGATTTCCGACGGCGACTTCGGGCCGGGCTCGGCCAGCTTCTCCGACACCGTGTTCGACCAGCGCACCCAGCCCTCGGCGGACAGGTGCAGCAGGACTTCCTTATGTGAGGTGAAGTAGCGACGGACGGCGGAGTAGTGAATGCCGGCCCGGCTGGCGACGGCGGTCAGGGTGACCGACGCGACGCCGGTCTCGAGCGCCAGTGAGCGTGCGGCCTCCACGAGTGCCTCCGCACGTTGGCGCTTTTTCTCCTCGGTGCGGGCGCGCTGGAAAGTTAACTGCGCCACCGGTGGAGCGTAACGCACATTATGTGATTTGTATAACGCACGTAGCGTGATTTGTTCTCGGCCACATGAACCGTCCCGGGTGCGGAAAGGTGTATGTAGGTATGCACACCATCGCGCTCATCGGCTTCCTCGGCGGACTCATCACCGGGATCTCGCCGTGCATCCTGCCGGTGCTTCCGGTGCTCCTGCTGTCGGGCGCGGGCGGCACCCGGGCGATCAGTGCCGCCGCGCGGCCCTACCTGGTGATCGCCGGCCTGGTGTGCAGCTTCTCGCTGGCCACGCTGGTCGGCTCCGGGTTGCTGACGGCGCTGCACCTGCCGCAGGACGCGATCCGGTGGGCGGCGCTGGTGGTGCTGGTGCTGATCGGACTCGGGCTGATCTTCCCGCCGCTGCAACACCTGATCGAGCGGCCGTTCGGGTACCTGCCGCAGCGGCAAATCGGCGCCAACGCAGACGGTTTCGGGCTCGGATTGACGCTGGGCGCGCTGTATGTGCCGTGCGCGGGCCCGGTGCTCGCGGCGATCGTGGTCGCCGGCGGCACGCAGTCGATCGGAGCCGGCGCGCTGGTCTTGACCGGGACGTTCGCACTGGGCAATGCGCTGCCGCTGCTGGCGTTCGCGCTGGCCGGGCGGCGCGTCGCCGAACGCGTCGCCGCGTTCCGCCGCCGGCAGCGCGCGATCCAGGTGGCCGGCGGGATCATGATGGTGGTGCTGGCCGTGGCACTGGTCTTCAACCTGCCCGCGATGCTGCAGCGCGCGATCCCCGACTACACGACGGCGATGCAGAACAAGATCGGCGCCGACGACCTCCAGCGCACGCTCAACCCCGCCGCGGCCACGCCGGCGCCAGGGTCCAGCGGCTTGCGGCTGAGCCCGGCCGGGGTCAGGGTCGACGGCGCGCTGACCGATTGCATGGACGGCGCCACCCAGTTGCAGCAGTGCGGCCCGGCGCCCGCCGTCGGCGGGATCACGGGGTGGCTCAACACCCCGGACGGCAAACCGCTCGACGAGGCGGCGGTGCGCGGCAAGGTGGTGCTGATCGACTTCTGGGCCTACTCGTGCATCAACTGCCAACGGGCCATCGCGCACGTAACCGATTGGTACAACCGGTATCACGACGCCGGGCTCGTCGTCGTCGGGGTGCACACCCCGGAGTACGCCTTCGAGCGGGTCCCCGCCAACGTCTCCAGCGGCGCCGCCGCGCTGCACATCACCTACCCGGTCGCGCTGGACAACGACTACACCACCTGGAACAACTACCAAAACCTGTACTGGCCCGCGGAATACCTGATCGACGCGACCGGAACCGTCCGGCACACGAAGTTCGGCGAGGGTGATTACGAGGGCACCGAGAAGCTGATCCGGGACCTGCTCGTCGACGCCCACCCCGACACTCGGCTGCCCGCGCCGGCGCACTCCGCGGACACCACACCGCAGACCCGGCTCACCCCCGAGACGTATCTGGGGGTCGACCGGGCCCGAAACTACGGCGGCAAAGGCGATTACAAGTCGGGCGAGTTCAGCTATCCGCCGCAGTTGGCGGGCGACACGTTCGCGCTGGGCGGCCGATGGAAGCTGGACGACCAGGGCGCCACCGCCGACAGCGATGACGCCGCCATCCGGCTGAACTACACGGCCAAGGACGTCTATGTCGTCGTCGGCGGCACCGGCACACTCACGGTGACCCGCGACGGCAGAACCACCACGACGGCGATCGGCGGGCCACCCACGCTGCACCCGATCGTCACCGACGAGACGGCGCGCGGCGACCAGCTCGACATGCGGGTCAGCCCTGGGCTGCAAGTCTTTTCGTTCACCTTCGGCTAGCCCGCCGGCTTCTTCCGCAGGCTGCCCAGCATCGCGACGACGACACCGCCGATCACCAGCGCGGCGCCGGCGAGCAGCGTCAGGTTGAGCCATTGATGCAGGCCCGCCTCGGCGTGGCCGACCATCACCTCCGCGACGCGGCGGATGTCGCCGGTGGTCCGGTTGAGCGCGTCGTTGACATAGTGGCGGGCGATTTCGATGCCCGCCCAGCCGGCGGCGCCGACCAGCAACGCGGAGACCCCGAGGCCGGTGAGCGCCTTCCCGCGGCGGCGCGCGGTGGCCACCGTCAGCACGGCACACACGACGCTGAGGGCGACCGCGCCGATGCTCACCCACGGGCCCCACGTCGCAAGCGGGCTGAGCCGGCCCTGCCGCAGCGATCGCGGCACCGACGCCGTCAACGGAACCGTCAGCGTCGCAGGCGCTTTCACGTTGTGACGGCTCAGGATCCGCTGCATCGAGGCGTCCCTGAGCATCGGCGCCACGTCGATCGCCCACGACTGGCCGGCGCCGTCGGCGGTGAACAACCAGCGGTGCGCCGCCCGGTTCGCCTGGGCGAACAGCGCCGGAAAGGCGGGCCCGGCCGTGAACGCGACGGCGGCCAGGTGCACTTCCGCGCCCTCGACCGGCTGCCGTCCGCCGTTGCGCTCCGCGATGAGCGCCATCGCGCGGTCGGATAGCTCGTCCGCGGCGGCGGACTGCAGCGCGGGGTCGCCGGCGGCCCGCTGGGCCAGCGCGGCGTAGCCGCCCTCGCTGACGATGTTCAGCTGCAGCCACGACGCCGGGATGGCCACGGCCAGCGCGACGGTGGTGGCCAGCCACAGCACCGCCCGGAAGACGGCGGCCACGATTCGCACGCCGGAGAACCCTTAGGGCGCGATTCCGCGAACGTAGGCGGCCTGCCCGAGGTGCTGGGCGCAGTCGTCGATGATGCTCACCAACCGGGCGCTGGCGGTCACCGGCGGGTCCCAGTTGGTGTCGACCACCCGCTCCAGCTCGGCGGCGGTCACGCCGGCGATGTATTCGAGCGTGAGCTTGTGCACCGCGTGGTAGTAGCCGGCCAGCAGATCCGCGGGCGCCTTGACCTTCGCGACCTGCTCGGGCTTGTGCCCGTAGCCGGTGTCGTTGCGCGGCAGGTCCAGCCCGAACCGGTCCACCCAGCCGTCGCGCAGCCACACCTGCTCGACGCCCGCGACGTCGGCCAGTTGGATGTCCTGCACCCGCGCGCTGTGCCAGAGCAACCAGGCGATGCTGTTGGCGTCGGGGGTCGCCTGGTAGGTGGCGACGTCGTCGGTCAATCCGTCGGCGATCTCGTCGACGTGTTCGATCAACCGGGTGAAGGCGTCGCGAAGCAGTTCCTGGACGGCGGCATCGGGGCTGGAGGTGTTGGCCATACCAGCGACACTAGATCCTGGCACGAGCCACCGGCACGGTCGTAGATTGTTTGGATGACGTACGACCTGATCATTCGCAACGGCACCATCGTCGACGGGCTGGGCGGCGAGCCGTATGTCGGCGACGTCGCGGTGCGCGACGGCGTCATCACGGCCGTCGGTCACGTGAACGGCGAAGGGGCCGAACGGGAAATCGACGCCACCGGGCTGCTGGTCACCCCGGGCTTCGTCGACCTGCACACCCACTACGACGGCCAGGCCATCTGGTCGGAACGCCTGACGCCGTCGTCGGCACACGGGGTGACCACGGTGGTGATGGGCAACTGCGGGGTCGGCTTCGCCCCGTGCCGCCAGGAAGACCACGACGTGCTCGTCGACGTGATGGCCGGCGTCGAGGACATTCCCGGTGTCGTCATGACCGACGGCCTGCCCTGGACGTGGGAGACGTTCCCCGAATACATGGACGCCCTGGACGCGGGCAGGCGGGACATCGACGTTGCGGCGTATCTGCCGCACTCCCCACTGCGCGTCTACGTGATGGGTCAGCGCGGCGCCGACCGCGAGCCGGCCACCGCCGAGGACCTCGCCAAGATGCGGGCGCTCGCCAAGGAGGCCGTCGAGGCCGGCGCGCTGGGCTTCGCGTCGTCCCGGCTGACCATCCACAAGACCGAAAGCGGTTCGCCCATCCCGAGCTACGACGCCGCCCGGGAGGAGATCGAAGAGATCGCCCGCGGTGTCGTCGACGGCGGCGGCGGCCTGCTGCAGTTCGTGCCGGACATTCCGGCCGGCGGTTACGAGCCCGTGCTGCAGACGGTGTTCGACGTCGCCGAGGATGTCGGCCTGCCGCTGACGTTCACGCTCGTCGTCGCCAACGCCGGCGACCCCACGTGGCCGGACGCCATCACGATGATCGAGAAGGCCAACGCCGCGGGCGGTGACATCACCGCCCAGCTGCTCCCGCGCCCGATCGGGCTGATCATCGGACTCCAGCTGTCCGCCAACCCGTTCGTGCTCTACCCCAGCTATCGAGAGATCGCGCACCTGCCGCTGGCCGAGCGGGTCGCCGAGATGCGCAAGCCGGAGGTGCGGGCGCGCATCCTGTCCGACAAGCCCGGCGTCGGTCACCCGATCCTGTACGTGGCGCAGATGTGGGACTGGATCTTCCCGCTGGGCGACACCCCGGACTACGAGCCGGACCCGTCGACCAGCATCGGTGCCCGGGCCCGGGCCAAGGGCGTCGACCCGATGGAGGAGGCCTACGACCGGCTGCTCGACGACGACGGCCGGGCCATGCTCTTGGTGGCCACCAGCAACCTGCAGGGCAATTCGCTGGACACCGTCGGGGAGCTGCTGCACCGCGACGACGTGGTGCTGGGGCTCGGCGATGGCGGCGCGCACTACGGGATGATCTGCGACGCCAGTTACTCGACGTACTTCCTGGCGCACTGGGCCCGCGACCGGAAGTCGGGGCGGTTCACGGTGCCGGAGGCCGTCCGCGAGCTCACCTCGGTGCCGGCCCGCATCGCCGGGCTGGGCGACCGGGGCCGCGTCGCGGTCGGGTACAAAGCCGACCTCAACGTCATCGATCACGCGGCGTTGCGGCTGCACAAACCGGTCATCAGTTACGACCTGCCGGCCGGGGGGAGGCGGCTGGATCAGACCGCCGACGGGTACGTCGCCACGATCGTGGCCGGCCAAGTGATCGCGGAGAACGGTGTGCCCACCGAAGCCCGCCCAGGCAAGTTGGTGCGCGGCCGGCAACCTCGCCCGGTACCCGCGCAATAACGCCACCAAAATCGCCAAATCCCGGGTAAGTTGAGCCGGTGACGAGCCCGCATTTTGCGTGGTTGCCGCCCGAAGTCAACTCGGCACGAATCTTCGCGGGTCCCGGAGCCGGGCCGCTGCTTGCTGCCGCGGAAGCCTGGGACGGCCTGGCCGAGGACCTGGCTTCCTCAGCATCGTCATTTTCTTCGGTCACGTCAAATTTGGCCAACGGCTCCTGGCAGGGTCCGTCGTCGGCGGCGATGATGGCCCTCGCCACGCACTACGTGAGCTGGCTCAGCGCGGCCGCGGCCCAGGCCGAGGCGGTGTCCAGCCAGGCGTCGGCCGTCGCGCACGCGTTCGAGGGGGCGCTGGCCGCCACCGTGCAGCCCGCGGTGGTCGCGGCCAACCGCGCTCTGGCGCAAGCGTTGTCGGCCACGAACTGGCTGGGCCAGAACACCCCCGCGATCGCCGACATCGAGGCCGCTTACGACCAGATGTGGGCGTCGGACGTGGAAGCGATGTACGGCTATCACGCCGACGCGTCGGCGGCCGTGGAGAAGCTGGCGCCCTGGCAGCAGGTGCTGCAGAACCTCGGCTTCCACTTCAGCAGCAGCGGACAGCTCACGTTCGGCCTGCCCGCGGCGCGGGTTCCGCGCACGCTCTGACGGCCGCCGCCCGCGCCTATCCTGAGAACCATGCGCACGAAGAAGAAGGTGGACATCGAGCGGCTCGCCGCCGCCCTCCCCGACTACCCGTACGCGTACCTGGTGACCGTCGACGACGACTACCGCGTGCACACCGTGACCGTCGAGCCACGGCTGCGCGAGGCGATCGTCGACGTCGGCCTCATCGGGGGCCGCACCCGGCAGAATCTCGCGCAGCGCCGCGACGTCACCCTGCTGTGGCCCCCGACCCAGCCGGGCGGCTATTCGCTGATCGTCGACGGCACGGCCGAGGTGACGGATGCGGGGGACGCGGTACGCCTGGCCGTGGCGCCCACCCGCGCGCTGTTGCACCGGGAGGCCGAGCCCGACTCCCCCGGCGCGGCCAAGGGCTGCCTGCACGACTGCGTGGTGTTCTCGCTGCCGGCCTAGCGCCGTACAGTCTGATCCGTGAGCCGCGTCGCACCGCTCGCCCCGCCGTGGAGCGAAGAAGATGCCGCTGGGATCAACAGCTGGGGGCATCCGGACCGCACCTATGAGCCGCTGCTTCTGGTGCGCTGCCTGCAGCGCCACCCCGCGCTGGCCAGCCGGCTGCGCAAACTCGGCGAATCACTTTATGTCGCAGCGCTTTTGCCGGCCCGGACGCGGACGATCGCGATCCTGCGCACCTGCGCGCTGGTCGGCTGCGCGTACGAGTGGGGCGGGCAGGCGGCGTTCTGGGGTCCGATCGCGGGGGTCAGCGACGACGAGTGCGACGCGCTGGTGACCGGCGACGCCGACGACCCGCGGTGGAGCCCGGCCGAACGGACGCTGATCGGGGCGGTGGACGAACTCGAGCGCACCGGTTCATGGTCGGAGGCGACTTGGATTGCACTGGGCCGCTTCCTTGACGACGAGCAGCGGATCGAATTGCTCACGGCCGTCGGCTGGTATCGCACGATCTGCACGCTGTGCAACGCGCTGGCCCTGCCGGTGGAGGGCTGGATGCGGCGCTGGCCCTAGTCCCGATCTCTGCGCAGGGCTGGATGCTGGTTCTTCACCAGCGGCAGCAGCACCCGTCGCGGCATGAATTGAAACAGCCGGGTGGTGATCTGGCTCGGCAGCCCGGGGATCACCGTTCCGCGGTCGTGCTCGAGCGCGCCGACCCCGGCGCGCGCCACGTCGCGCGACGGCATCCACATGAACTTCGGGAAGGCGTCCGCGAAGTCTCGCTCGTCCATACGGGCGTTCTTCACGAACTCGGTGCGCACCGGCCCCGGGCACAACAGCGCGACCGTGACGCCGGTGCCGGCGAGTTCGGCGCGCAGGCCTTGGGTGTAGTTGTTGACGAACGCCTTCGTGGCGGCGTAGCCGATCTGCCCGGGAAACGGCTGGTATCCCGCGGTGGATCCGACGTTGAGGATCGCCCCCTGCCGGCGGGGCACCATCTGCTGGGCCGCGCGGGTGCTCAGGTCGATGACAGCCTCGACATTGACGCGCACCTGGGCGATCTCGTCGTCGACGGACGTTTTCGTCACCGACCCCATGGTCCCGATGCCGGCGTTGTTGACGAGGATTTCGGTGCTCAGCCCGCGGCGCCCCACCTCGCCGAGGAGGCCGGCGCGGGCCGTCGCGTCTGCGACGTCGCAGGCGATCACCTCGACCCGGACACGGCCCGCCAGTTCCTCGGCCAGCTCGCGCAGCCGCTCCTCGCGGCGGGCGACGAGCGTGACGCCGTGGCCCCGGCCGGCCAGCTCGCGTGCGATGTCGGCGCCGATGCCCGACGACGCGCCGGTCACGACGGCGGTGCTGGTGGGCGAGGGGGCGGGAAGGGGCATGGTGTTCACCCTACGGATAGCTTCACATTCGGCGTCGAGCAGCCGCCGGCGGGCACACGAAAAGGCCCGACTCCCAAAGGGAGCCGGGCCTTTTCGTAACGGGACTTAGAAGTCCATACCGCCCATGCCGCCGGTCGGGTCGCCCGCGGGAGCGGCCGCCTTCTCCGGCTTGTCGGCGACGACGGCCTCGGTCGTCAGGAACAGCCCGGCAATGGACGCCGCGTTCTGCAGCGCCGAGCGGGTGACCTTGACCGGGTCGGCAACGCCGGCCTTGAGCAGGTCCTCGTACTCACCGGTGGCGGCGTTCAGGCCGGTCCCGGCGGGCGAGTTGCGGACCTTCTCGGCGACAACGCCGGGCTCCAGCCCGGAGTTGAAGGCGATCTGCTTCAGCGGAGCCTCGAGCGCGACGCGCACGATGTTCACGCCGGTCGCCTCGTCACCGGAGAGCTTCAGCTCGTCCAGGGACGGCGACGCGTGCAGCAGGGCCACGCCACCACCGGCGACGATGCCCTCCTCGACGGCCGCCTTGGCGTTGCGGACCGCGTCCTCGATGCGGTGCTTGCGCTCCTTGAGCTCCACCTCGGTGGCGGCGCCGGCCTTGATCACCGCAACACCGCCGGCCAGCTTGGCCAGGCGCTCCTGCAGCTTCTCGCGGTCGTAGTCGGAGTCGCTGTTCTCGATCTCCTGGCGGATCTGGGCCACGCGGCCGGCGATGGCGTCGGTGTCACCGGCGCCCTCGACGATCGTGGTCTCGTCCTTGGTGACGACGACCTTGCGGGCCTTACCGAGCAGGGCGACGTCGGCGCTCTCCAGCGACAGGCCGACCTCCTCGCTGATCACCTGACCACCGGTGAGGATCGCCATGTCCTGCAGCATCGCCTTGCGGCGGTCACCGAAGCCGGGGGCCTTGACGGCCACCGACTTGAAGGTGCCGCGGATCTTGTTGACGACCAGGGTGCTCAACGCCTCACCCTCGACGTCCTCGGCGATGATCAGCAGCGGCTTGCCGGCCTGGATGACCTTCTCCAGCAGCGGGAGCAGGTCCTTGACCGTCGACACCTTGGAGCTGACCAGCAGGATGTAGGGGTCCTCGAGGACCGCTTCCTGCCGCTCGGCGTCGGTGACGAAGTAGCCCGAGATGTAGCCCTTGTCGAACCGCATGCCCTCGGTGAGCTCGAGCTGCAGGCCGAAGGTGTTGGACTCCTCGACGGTGATGACACCCTCGTTGCCGACCTTGTCCATCGCCTCGGCGATCAGGTCGCCGATCGACTGGTCGCCCGCGGAGATCGCGGCGGTCGCGGCGATCTGCTCCTTGGTCTCGACCTCCTTGGCCTGCTTGAGCAGGGTCTCGGTGACCTTCTCGACGGCCTTCTCGATGCCGCGCTTGAGACCCAGCGGGTTGGCGCCGGCCGCGACGTTGCGCAGGCCCTCTTTCACCAGCGCCTGGGCCAGCACCGTGGCCGTCGTCGTGCCGTCACCGGCGACGTCGTCGGTCTTCTTGGCGACTTCCTTGACCAGCTCGGCGCCGATCTTCTCGTACGGGTCCTCCAGCTCGATCTCCTTGGCGATGGACACACCATCGTTGGTGATCGTGGGGGCACCCCACTTCTTCTCCAGGACGACGTTGCGACCCTTGGGGCCCAACGTCACCTTTACCGCGTCGGCGAGGGCGTTGAGCCCGCGCTCGAGGCCGCGACGGGCCTCTTCGTCGTACGCAATTGTCTTGGCCATTGCGAAGTGATTCCTCCGGATCGGGAATGACACCGGGTGACCACGCGTGGTCACCCCATTACTTACGCTGGCCGGGTGCAGTGCCCGCGACGGACGACCCCAGGTGTCTGCTGGTCTCACCGTCCCGACCTAGCACTCGCCAGTCGCGAGTGCCAACGTCATTCTTAGCACTCGCCTATGCCGAGTGCAAGGACAGTTCGGCCCTATCGCGGCGGGCGTAAACCGTCGATGACGACGTCGGTCGCCCGCTCGGCCAGCACCGAGTCGTAGGCCTGCATCGCCTGGCAGCCGACCAGGATCGCCTTGAGATCCCCTATATCGATGTCGCCGCGCGCGGTGCCCGCGTTCTGCGCGGCCCGCAGCAGCTCGCCGAGCATGGCCTTGAAGGCGTCTTCGGCCTCGGGCGCGGCGCAGGCGATGTCGATCCCGTAGCCGGCCAGGGCGTCGACCAGGCCGCGGTCCGCGGCACCCCACTGCAGCACCATCGAGCGCAGAAAGGCGAAGAGCGCCTCGCCGGGCCCCTCGGACTCCAGCAGGGCGTGCCCGTCGTCGACGAGGCGGCGCATCCGGTCCTCGATCACAGCGGTGAAGAGCGCTTCCTTCGTCGGGAAGTGCCGGTACACGGTGCCGGCCCCCACCCCGGCGCGCCGCGCGACGTCGTCGATGGGCACGGACAGGCCTTCGGCCGCGAAGGTCTCGTAGGCCACGTCCAGCACGCGCGCGCGGTTACGCGCGGCGTCGGCGCGCAACGGCCTCGCGGGCTCGGCCAAGTGTTCACCACCCATCGGTTGACAAAGCGGGGCGTACGTTCCGTATAGTCGAATCAACCGGAGCGCTCGCCCCGTTTAGTCTAACCGTTCTAGGAGGAAACCATGGCCAAATGGACCGCCGCCGACATTCCCGACCAGGCCGGACGGGTCGCCGTCATCACGGGAGCCAACACCGGCCTCGGTTACGAGACGGCCGCCGCGCTGGCCGACCACGGGGCGCGCGTCGTGCTCGCGGTGCGCAACCTCGACAAGGGCAAGGACGCCGCCGCGCGGATCACCGCCGCCAGCCCGCACGCCGACGTCGTCCTCCAGGAGCTCGACCTGACGTCGCTGGAGTCCGTCCGCGCCGCGGCCGAACAGCTCAAGGCCGACTACGACCGCATCGACCTGCTGATCAACAACGCGGGCGTCATGTACACACCGAAGGAAACCACCAGAGACGGCTTCGAGATGCAGTTCGGCACCAACCACCTGGGCCACTTTGCGCTCACCGGCCTGGTACTCGAGCGGCTGTTGCCGGTCCCCGGATCGCGGGTCGTGACGGTGAGCAGCATGGGCCATCGCATCCTCGCCGACATCCACTTCGACGACCTGCAGTGGGAACGCTCCTACAACCGGGTCGCGGCCTACGGGCAGGCCAAGCTGGCCAACCTGTTGTTCACCTACGAGCTGCAGCGCAGGCTCGCCTCCCACGGCACGACGATCGCCGCTGCCGCGCACCCCGGCGGGTCGAACACCGAGCTGGGCCGCTACACGCCCACCGTGTTCCGGCCGCTCGTCAACGTGTTCTTCTCAGTGATCGCGCAGGACGCGGCGATGGGGGCGCTGCCGACGCTGCGGGCCGCCACCGACCCCGGGGTACTGGGCGGCCAGTACTACGGCCCCGACGGCTTCGCCGAAACGCGCGGCTACCCCAAGCTGGTCTCGTCCAGCTCGAAGTCGCACGACGCCGAGCTGCAGCGGCGGTTGTGGGCGGTGTCGGAGGAGCTGACCGGCGTCACGTATCCCCTCGACTGAGGTCGAGCAGCTGCTCGTAGAAGCCGCCGAAGCCGCGGGCCCGGTCGGCCAGATGGATCTCCAGGATCCAATGGCAGGCGCGGCCGGCCGGGTCCGTGCGCCGCATCGGCTTGTTCGATCCGGGCATGATGTACCACTGGACGCCGGGGCCGGCGATCTTCTTGTGTGGGAACTCCCCGACCAGGTGGCCGGCGATGGCACTGGCGAACTCGAAGCCTTCGGCGTGCGCCAGCCCGACGACGAAGTCGTACAGCTCGGCGCCGGTGACGTCCGCGCGCGCGTCGAAGTACTCGCGGCCGGCCCGCCACACCCGGGGCAGCGCGTCGCGGACGGCGGTCTTGTGCGGGTCGTCGCCGAGCACGAAGGTGCGGCCGAAGTCCGCCTCCCACTCCGCGAATATCGGCCCGAGGTCCAGGAAGACGATGTCGTCGTCGGCGACCACCCGGTCCGGCGGGCGCTCGCTGAAGGGCTGCAGTGTGTTCTCCCCGGCGCGCACGATCCGCCGATGCCAGTGCCGGGTGACCCCGAGCATTTCCGCGGCGAGCTGGTTGATTTCCTCGGACAACCGCTTTTCCGAGACGCCGGGGCGAATCATGGCGCGCCGCTCGATCTCGTCGAACAATCGCGCCGCCTTCTCCTGGGCGTCGAGCAGCCGTTCCACCCGAACTTCTTCGTCGGCCACGCCCGCGATGTTATAGCCGCACACTGGAGGCATGTCCCTCGTCGTGCCGCCCTATCCCCCGCCCCGATACACCAAGGACGAGCCGGAGATCAGCGCCTGGCTCAAGCGGGCCGACTCGCCGCCCGACTACGAAACCGGCGGCGTCAAGTACCACTACCTGGCCAACCAACAGGCCACCGGCGGCGACTACGGGCTCTACCGGGTCGACCTGCCCGCCGGCGGCGGCGGGCCCGGCCCGCACTTTCACCGGGCGATGTCCGAGGCCTTCTTCGTGCTGTCCGGAACGATGAAGCTCTACGACGGCACCCAGTGGGCCGACGGCCGGCAGGGCGACTTCCTCTACGTCCCGCCCGGCGGCGTCCACGGCTTCCGCAACGGGGCCGACGAGCCGGCGTCGATCCTGATGCTGTTCGCGCCGGGCGCGCCGCGGGAGGCCTACTTCGAGGGCTTCGGCGCGCTCGCCGACATGACCGACGACGAGCGCAGGGAGTGGTTCGTCCGCCACGACAATTACTGGGTGCAGTAGACCCGCCCGGGTTAATGGTGAGCGAACTTTCCGCGCTCGCCGGCGATGCGCCGCCTATGCGCGACGTAGGGTGTGGCCGTGCAGGTGAGGTCGAAGCGGGCTGCGGCGTGGTTGCGGATGAAGGTCGAGACGGCATTCAGCGCCCCGGTCAGGACCGCGGAGCGGGTCAAACGACCCAGACGCCCCGGCCTCAAACCCTTGCCGACCGCGTCCGCCAGGGTCCGCGGTCGGCGGCGCCGGCCCTCGACCGGTCACCGGGCGAAGCGGTAGTCGGCGTCGACCAGCTCGCGCGTGCGCTCGAAGAAAGTCCGCCCGCTGTACGGCAATTGGGTGACCACTTTCCCGCTGGGATGGCGGAAGTAGTTGCTGCACGCCAGCCAGACCTTGCCCGCCATCGCGGCCTGGATCTCGTCGTTGTAGCGGCGCTGCGCGTCGGGCGTCAGCTCCACGGTGCGCGCTTTGCGGGCGGTCATCGCGTCGAGGATGTGGCGGACGAAGGTCGTCTGCGCCTCGTGGATGTAGATGATCGAGTTGACGCCGTTCGTGTTGGGGCCGTAAAGCGTGAAGAAATTGGGATAGCCGGCCACCAGGGTGCCCAGGTACGCCTCGGCGCCGTCGCTCCAGTCGTCGGCCAGGCGGCGACCGCCGGCGCCGTACACGTCGATGCTCGCCAGATAGTCGGCGGCCTTGAACCCGGTGCCGTAGATGATGGTGTCCACGCGGTGCTCGACACCGTCCGCGGTGCGCACCCCCCGCTCGGTCAGTTCGGCGATGGCGGTGGTCTCCAGGGAGACGTTGGGCAGCGCGAACGTGGGGTACCACTCGCGTGACATCAGCGGCCGCTTGCAGCCGGCGGGATAGTCCGGCATCAGCTTGGCCCGCAGCTACCTCATGCGCAAGGTCGCCGATCCCGAGCTGCGGGCCAGCTCGGTGGCCTCCCGCGTCTGGTCGGCCGCGACGTCGAAGCTGGACGACTCGTAGGCGTCGAAGGCCTCGTCGCGCAGCTTCCGCGCCGTCTCGGGGTGGCGTTGGAACTCCTCCTGCTGCTCGGGCGTGAACGGGAAGTCGAATCGGGGCGCGATCCAGATCGGTGTCCGCTGAAACACGGTCAGGTGCGCGGTCTTTCGCGCGATCGCGGGCACGTACTGGATCGCGCTGGCGCCGGTCCCGATGGACGCCACCCGCTCCCCGGCCGTCGGCTTGCTGTGATCCCAACGGGCCGAATGGAATTGCCGGCCCCGGAACCGCCGCGACCCGGGGATGTCCGGGATGTGGGGCACGTCGAGCATCCCGACGGCGCTGACCACCACGTCGAATTCGTGCTCGCGGCCGTCGCCGTCGGTCAGCGTCCAGCGGCGCCGGGCGTCCGACCAGCGCACGGCGGCAATCGCGGTGTTGGCCCGCAGGCGCGCGCCCAGCCCGTGGTCGATGGCGACCTTTTCCAGATACGCCAGAATCTCGGGCTGGTTGGCGTACGTCTTGCTCCACCGCGGGTTGGGCGCGAAGGAATACGAGTACAGGTGCGACGGGACGTCACACGCCGCGCCCGGAAAGGTGTTGTGGCGCCAGGTTCCGCCGAATCCGTCGGCCCGGTCGAAGATGGTGAACTCGTAGCCGCCCTGGGCCAGCTGGATGCCCATGGCAATGCCACCGGCGCCCGCGCCGATGATCCCGACGGTCGGCTTCACCCCCATTGGGCGAAGTAGGGTCGCTGCGGGCGGCTCTTCTCCACCAGGATGAACACCACACCCCAGGGGTCGACGAACCACGTGGTGCGGACCCGCGCGACCTCCGCGGTTCCCTTGGTCAGGAAGCGCACGCCCCTGCTCTCCAGCTCCGCCCGGGTGGCGTCGAGGTCCGCACAGATGAGCCCGACGTGGGACAGCCCGTGATCGGTGAGGGCCCGGTCGCCGGCGCGCCCGTCGGCGCCGAGGTATTCGATGACCTCGAGCACGCGATCGCCGTCGCCCGGCAACCCCACGATCGCCGCCTTCATGCTGGGGTCGGACACCAGCTCGCCCATGTCGTCGCGAATGGCATTACCGGTCATCACGTACGGCGGCGAGAGCACATGCAGGCCCAACACGTCTCGGTAGAACGCCACGGCGGCCTCGCAATCCGGAACACACACCCCGGTGTGGGCCAAACCGGTAATCACGTTCTCGACTCTACGTCGGCCCGCAGGACTCACCGGGGTCGGTTTGAAAAATCCGACCGGCCGATAATGGCCGGGTGCGGTCGGTCGAAGAACATCAGCGCGTCGTAGCCGAATTGATCCGTCCCCGGCCGGCGGCCACCACCGCGCTGGCCGAGGCGCAGGGCTTGGTCCTGGCCGACGACGTGGTCGCACGGCTGGCGCTACCGGTCTTCGACAACTCCGCGATGGACGGATACGCGGTGCGCGCCGAGGACACCTCCGGCGCCACGCCCGAGCACCCGGTGGTGCTGGAGGTCGCCGAGGACATCCCCGCCGGCCGCACCGACGCGTTGACGCTGCAACCGAACACCGCGCACCGCATCATGACCGGCGCGCCGCTGCCCGCCGGGGCGACGGCCGTCGTGCCCGTCGAAGACACCGACGGCGGCGTGGATGTCGTGGCGATCCGCGCGCCGCGCGACGCGGGCAAGCACATCCGGCGTGCGGGTGAGGACGTCGCCCCCGGCACCACCGTCCTGCGGCGCGGCCAGGTGGTGACCCCGGCCGTGCTCGGCCTGGCCGCGGCGCTGGGAATGGCCGAGCTGCCGGTGCTCCCGCGCCAACGCGTGCTGGTGCTATCGACCGGGTCGGAGCTGGTCGCGCCCGGCAGCCCGCTGCGGCCGGGCCAGATTTACGAGTCCAACTCGATCATGCTGGCCGGCGCCGTTCGCGACGCGGGCGCCGACGTGGTAGCTGTCGCGACCGCCGAGGACGACGTCGCGCAGTTCACCGCGATCCTGGACCGCTACGCGGCCGACTCCGACCTGATCATCACCAGCGGCGGGGTCAGCGCCGGCGCCTACGAGGTGGTCAAGGACGCGTTCGGCCGCGAGGGTGACCAGGGCGTGGAGTTCGTCAAGGTGGCGATGCAGCCCGGCATGCCGCAAGGGATCGGCCGGGTGGCCGGCGCGACGATCGTCACCTTGCCCGGCAACCCGGTCAGCGCCCTGGTGTCGTTCGAGGTGTTCATCCGGCCCGCGCTGCGCAAAGCCATGGGCCTGCCCGACCCGGAGCGCTCGCACCGGGCGGCCGTGCTCACCGAGTCGTTGACCTCGCCGGGCGGCAAGCGGCAGTTCCGCCGCGCGGTGCTGGACCGCGACGCCGGCACCGTCACCAGTTACGGCCCGCCCGCCTCGCACCACCTGCGGTGGCTCGCGTCGGCGAACGCGCTGCTGGACATCCCCGAGGACGTCGTCGAGGTGTCCGAAGGGACCGAGCTGCAGGTGTGGGATCTCACCTAGCTAGCCCGCGGGGGTGGCCACCTGCCGGTGGAATTCGTCGGCCCGGTCGAAGGCGGTGGCGCAGCGGATGGCGACGGCGATCACGGTCATCAGCACCGGGATCGTCACCAGCGCCGCGGCCAGTCCGACCCGATCGGCCAGGTGGCCGATCAGCGGCGGCCCCAGCAGGTAGCCCAGCCAGCCCGTCGCCGCGACGATGGCGATCGCCGATCCCGCACCGCCCGCGCCGTAGGCGGCGCTGAACGCGGTGGGCACCAGCAGCGCCACGCCGACCCCCAGACAGGCGAATCCGACAACGCTGACAACGGGATTGGCGGTCACCAGCGCCACGCCCATGCCCGCCGCCGCGAACAGCGCGAGCGCCGGCAGCAACCGGCGGGCCGACACCCGCGCGTGCAGGCGTATCGCGCCCAACCGGGTGACGACCATCGTCAGCGTGTAGGCCGCGTAGCTCAACGCGGCGATCCCGGGACCCGCGCCGACGACGTTGCGCAGGTAGTTGGCCGACCAGTCGGTGGCGGCGCCCTCGCACAGGAACGACACGAAGGCCACCGCCGCAAGGATCGCCACCGCCGGTGTCAGCCAGGCCCCTCTGCCAGGCGACGCCGCGGCCGCGCCCGCCCGGTCCGGGATCAGCCGCCGGGTCAGCGCCCCGACGACGACCAGGACCGCGAGCCCGACTGCCGCCAGCTGCGGCGTCAGATCGACGCCAGCGCTCACGCACGCCGCGCCGATCAGGGCGCCCAGTAGCGCACCGAGGCTCCACATGCCGTGGAAGCGGGCCATGATCGGCGCCCGCGCCAGGCGCTCGACCGTGCCCGCTTGGGTGTTCATCGCGACGTCCAGCCCGCCCTGGAACATCCCCCACAACGCCAGCGCCGCGAACAGCCAGGGCCCGGACCGGGCCAGCCCCACCGTCGTGCCCGCGAGGGCGTAGCCGGCGGCCGTCACGGGGATCAGCCGGTGGCTGCCCCAGCGCGGCAGCGCCCAGTGGCTGCCCAGCGTGGCCACGACCGACCCCAGGGGCGCGCCGAACAGCGCCGTCCCCAGCGCCGCGTCGGACAGGCCGAGGTCGGCCTTGACGGCCGGGATGTGGGCGGCCCACGAGGAGAACCCGACGGCGTGGGCGATGAATACGGCGGTGACGGCGATCTTCGCCGGGCGCAGCCGCGGCGCCCAATCGTCATTCGGATGCATGTCGAAGGTGGGCGTTCCCCCTGCGGGCCCGAACCAACCAGCCGCGCCTTTCGTAAGATGGCCGCGTGGCACGACGCCCCCGCCCTATCGGCCCGACGGCCGAGGACCCAACGTTCAGCCCGCAGCACGCGTTGGAGTTGGTGCGCTCGACCATTCCGCCGGTACACCCGGCCGGCCGCCCGTTCATCGCCGGCGGCCTGGCGGTGGCGCTGGCCGGCCGCAGGCACCGGTGGATCCGGCGGGCCGGCCTGCTCGCGGCCGGCGCGTGCGCGGGGTTCTTCCGCCACCCGCCGCGCGTCCCGCCGACCCGGCCGGGCGCGGTCGTCGCGCCCGCCGACGGGGTGGTGTGCGTGATCGATTCCGCCGCCCCGCCCGCCGAACTCGGCATGGGCGACGCGCCGCTCCCGCGCGTCAGCATCTTCCTGTCGCTGCTGGACGCGCACGTGCAGCGCGCGCCGGTGAGCGGCGAGGTGATCGCGATGCAGCACCGGCCCGGCCGGTTCGGGTCGGCCGATCTGGCCTCGGCGAGCACCGAGAACGAACGCACCAGTCTGCGGATCCGGACGGCGACGGGCGCGGAGGTGGTGGCGGTGCAGGTCGCCGGGCTGTTGGCGCGGCGCATCATCTGCGACGCGCGCGTCGGCGACAAGCTGACCATCGGTGACACCTACGGCCTGATCCGGTTCGGCTCCCGGCTCGACACCTATCTGCCCCCGGGCGCCGAGCCGCTGGTCCTCGTCGGGCAGCGCGCCATCGCCGGCGAAACCGTGCTGGCCGAGCTGTGATGATCAGCAAGCCGCGCGGCAGGCCGTCGGTCAACCTGCAGATCCTGCCGAGCGCGATGACCGTGTTGTCCATCTGCGCGGGCCTGACCTCGATCCGGTTCGCCCTCGAGCACCAGCCGAAGGCGGCGATGGCGTTGATCGCCGCGGCGGCCATCCTGGACGGCCTGGACGGCCGGGTGGCCCGCATCCTGGATGCCCAGTCGCGCATGGGCGAGGAGATCGACTCGCTGGCCGACGCGGTGAACTTCGGCGTGACGCCGGCGATCGTGCTCTACGTGACGCTGTTGGGGAAGTCGCCGGCCGGTTGGGTGGTCATCCTGCTCTACGCGGTGTGCGTGGTGTTGCGGCTGGCGCGGTACAACGCGCTGCAGGCGGACGGCAGTCAGCCCGCCTACACCCACGAGTTCTTCGTCGGCATGCCCGCGCCGGCGGGTGCGGTGTCGATGATCGGGCTGATCGGCCTCAAATTGCAGTTCGGCGAGGGCTGGTGGACCTCGACGACGTTCCTGTGCATCTGGATCACCGGGACGTCGATGTTGATGATCAGCAAGATCCCGATGCGCAAGATGCACGCCGCGGCGGTGCCGCCGAGCTGGGCCGCGCCACTGCTGGCGCTGCTGGCGATCTGCGCGGCCGCCGCGGTGCTGGCGCCGTACGTCCTGATCTGGGTCATCATCATCGCCTACCTGTGCCACGTGCCGTTCGCGGTCCGCAACCAGCGCTGGCTTGCCGCGCACCCCGAGGCGTGGGCCGACAAGCCCAAGCAGCGCCGCGCCGCGCGGCGAGCGATCCGCCGGGCGCAACCGAACCGCCGGTCGATGGCGCGGCTCGGTCTGCGCAAACCGGGTGGGCGCCTGCCATGAGCTCACCGGGCGAGGATGCGGCCCGTCAGCTCACGCTCACCGCGCGGTTGAACACCTCGGCCGTCGACTCGCGCCGCGGCGTGGTCCGGTTGCATCCGAGCGCGATTGCCGCGCTCGGCATTCGGGAGTGGGACGCGGTGGCGCTGACGGGCTCGCGGACCACGGCGGCGGTGGCGGCCCTCGCCGGCCCGGACACCCCGGTCGGCACGGCACTGCTCGACGACGTGACGTTGTCCAACGCCGGGCTGCGCGAGGGCACCCCGGTAATCGTCGGCGCGGTCACCGTCTACGGCGCGCGATCGGTGACGCTGTCCGGCTCGTCGCTGGCCCACCAGTCGATCTCGCCGGTCACGTTGCGGCAGGCCCTGCTCGGCAAGGTGCTGACCGTCGGCGACGCGGTGTCGCTGCTGCCCCGCGACCTGGGCCCGCCGTTCTCGACGTCGGCCGCCGCCCGCGCGCTGGCCGCCTCGGTCGGCATCAGCTGGACCTCGGAGCTGTTGACGGTCACCGGCGTCGACCCCGCGGGCCCGGTCAGCGTGCAGCCCAACTCGCTGGTCACCTGGGGTGTCGGCGTGCCGTCCGGGGTGGCGCTGTCGCAGGACTTCGTCGACGTCGCCAGCCCCGAGACCGTCGTCGAGGAGCTCAAGGGATCGCAGCCGCAGGCCGCCAAGCTCGCCGAATGGCTCAAGCTCGCGCTCGACGAACCGCACCTGCTCAAGACGCTCGGCGCGGGCGCCAACCTCGGCGTGCTGGTGTCGGGTCCGGCCGGCGTCGGCAAGGTGACGCTGGTGCGCGCGGTGTGCGACGGCCGCAGGCTGGTGAAACTGGACGGCCCGGAGGTGGGCGCGCTGACGCCGGAAGACCGGCTCAAGACCGTGAGTTCGGCGGTGCAGACCGTCCGCGAGGGCGGTGGCGTCCTGCTCATCACCGACGTCGACGCCCTGCTGCCGGCCACCCCCGAGCCGGTGGCCGCCCTGATCCTGGGCGAGCTGCGCACCGCGGTCGCGACCGAGGGCGTCGCGCTGATCGCCACCTCCGCGCGGCCCGACCAGCTCGATGCCCGGCTGCGCGCGCCGGACCTGTGCGACCGGGAGCTGAGCCTGCCGCTGCCCGACGCCGGCACCCGCAAGGCGCTGCTGGAGTCGCTGCTGAAATCGGTGCCGGCCGGCGCCCTGGATCTCAACGAGATCGCCGCGCGCACACCGGGTTTCGTGGTTGCGGACCTGGCCGCGCTGCTGCGGGAGGCGGCGCTGCGCGCGGCCTCGCGCGCCAGTACCGACGGCCGGCCACCCGAGCTGAACCAGGACGACCTGCTCGGCGCGCTGACCGTCATCCGGCCGCTGTCCCGGTCGGCCAGCGAGGAAGTGACCGTCGGCAATGTCACGCTCAACGACGTCGGCGACATGGCCGAGGCCCGGCAGGCGCTGACCGAGGCCGTGTTGTGGCCGCTGCAGCATCCCGACACGTTCGCCCGGTTGGGTGTCGAACCGCCGCGTGGCGTGCTGCTGTACGGGCCGCCCGGCTGCGGCAAGACCTTCGTCGTGCGCGCGCTGGCCAGCACCGGGCAGCTGTCCGTGCACGCCGTCAAGGGATCCGAGCTGATGGACAAGTGGGTGGGCAGCTCGGAAAAGGCTGTCCGCGAACTGTTTCGGCGCGCTCGCGATTCCGCCCCGTCGCTGGTCTTCCTCGACGAGATCGACGCGCTGGCGCCGCGGCGCGGGCAGAGCTTCGACTCGGGCGTGACCGACCGGGTGGTGGCCGCGCTGCTGACCGAACTCGATGGCGTCAACCCGCTGCGCGACGTCGTCGTGCTGGGCGCCACCAACCGGCCCGACCTGATCGACCCGGCGCTGCTGCGGCCGGGCCGGCTGGAGCGGCACGTCTTCATCGAACCGCCCGACGCCGCCGCCCGCCGCGAAATCCTGCGCACCGCGGGCAAATCCGTCCCGCTGAGCGACGACGTCGACCTCGACGAGGTGGCCGCCGGGCTCGACGGCTACAGCGCCGCCGACTGCGTGGCGCTGCTGCGCGAGGCGGCGCTGACCGCGATGCGGCGGTCCATCGACGCCACCGACGTGACGGCCGCCGACATCGCGGCCGCGCGCCAAATCGTGCGCCCGTCACTGGATCCCACGCAGGTGGAGTCGCTACGCGCCTTCGCCAAAGCTCCGTAGCACCGCCAGCGCCGACGCCGCGACGTCGTTCTCCAGCCAGTTGGGCATCGGGTCGTCGCGGGCATGGCGCCGCACCACCGCGTAGGGCAGGTCCGCGACGGCCCGCGCGACGGCGTCGACGGACCGGGGCCTGGCGTTGCCGTACAGGTCCCGGGCCAGCGCCGCGATCCGCTCGGTCAGTGGCGCGTTCATCGCGGCGAGCGCCCGCTGGAACTCCGCGTCGGGTTCCTCGTCGAGCAGGTCGCCGGGCCGGATCGTCAGCAACAGCCGGGCGTCGTCGGGCAGCTCGCGCGCGAAGCTGACGGCTGCCACGGCCATGGCGACTGCGGTGTCCGCCGGGGTTTCGCCGTCGGCGGCCAGGGCCCGCGCCTGAAACCGCTCGAGCGCGCGCAGCCACGCCGCCGTCAGGATGCCGTCGCGATTGCCGAACCGGTGATAGAGCGTGCCCGCGGGGGCACCGCTGGTCTTGGCGATGGCGGCGACGCTCGCCGCGCGCGGCCCGCCATCGAGCACCAGCGCCCGGGCGGCGTCGAGGATCACATCGGTTTCATGCTTCCGCGGAGGCGCCATGATCTAGTACATTCCTTCTATATGGAACGATTACCCTATATCGATGAGCATGCCATAACCGTCGACGCGGATCGCGACGACACGTGGGCCGCGCTGCTGCGGGTGATGTGCCGGGACCCCGGCGACCCGTCGGCCGTGCCGATTGGCTTCGCGCTGGACGAGGCGCGCCCGCCGGAGCGGTTCGCGCTGAAGGGCCGGCACCCCTTCGCGGTGTACCGCTGGGTGTTCGAGCTGGAGGACGCGGGGGCGGGGTGCACCCGGGTGCGCGCCGGGACCTGGGCGGCCTTCCCTGGCGTGCACGGCAAGGCCTACCGGGCACTCGTCATCGGCACCGGTGCGCACGCCGTCGTCACGCGGTGGACCCTGCACCGCATTGCGGCGGCCGCCGGGCGCGCCGACTACACCGACGTCTTCGAAGTCCCTCTCCCGCAGGGTGACTCACGCACCGCCGAGCAGACGTTCCGCGATGCGGTCGGGCGGGGCGCGGGTGGCGGCGTCGTCCCGTGGATCCACCGCCACGTGTTGAGATTCCGCCTCGGGCCGTATTCGTCGCCCGAGCACATCATCGGCTGGACGATCGCGCGTTCGGATCGCGACGACCTCGTGCTGACCGCGCGCGGACCGCTCATGCGCGGCGAGTTGACGCTGCGACGCCAGGACGGCCGGGCCGCACTCACCACCCGCGTGCAGTACCGCCGCAGACTCGGCGCCCGAACGGTCTGGGCCGTGATCGGGCCGCTGCACCGGGCCGTGGCGCCGCGAATGCTCGAGCGCGCCGCCGGTCGAGGCCTTACTCGGATGGCCCACCGCTGAAACGCGCGGGCGTGAACCTATCGCCCGCGACGAACGTCGGATTAGGCGTAACCCGGTTGGCTACTAGGGAGCATCCGGCCCGAATGGGCTCGATGCGATCCGGCACCTTCGAGGAGAAGCGCCCATGAACAACGCGCCGGCGCGATGATCCCCGCATCACTCGTGAGATTCCGCGATGTCGCTCCGACGACGCGGGTGATGACGGTGGCGATCATGGTGTCGATGGTCGCGTTCCTCGATGGCACCGTCGTGAATCTGGCGCTGCCGGCCACGGCGCGTGACATCGGCGGCGGGATGTGCACGCAGCAATGGGTCGTCGACGGCTACCTGCTCGCCGTGGCGGCCACGGTCCTGCCGGGCGGCGCGATCTCCGATCTGTTCGGGCGAATCCCGGTAATGCGCTTCGGGCTGGCGGCGTTTGGAGCGGGCTCGATGCTGGCGGCTACGGCGGGTAGCCCGGCGATGCTGATCGCGGGGCGCCTCGTACAGGGGCTGGGCGGCGCCTTTCTGGTCCCCGGCTCGCTGGCTCTGATCAACTCGTCGTTCGATGTCGCGAGGCGGCCCGCGGCGATCGGGGCCTGGACGGCCTGGACCAGCAGCGCCTTTGCGGTGGGACCGTTGCTGGGCGGGCTGGCCGTGGACTTCCTGAACTGGCGCTGGATCTACATTCTGTCGGCGATCCCGATGGCCGTCGGCTTCGCCTTGACGTATTGGCTGCGCCGGGTGCCCGCGCCCACCGAACGCGCCCGCCTCGACGTGGTAGGCGCCGCGCTCTCGGCGATCGGCCTGTCCGCCACGGTCTATGCGCTGATCGAACAGGGCCGACGGGGATGGGGCGACGCCCGGGTCGACGCCGCGTTGGTGACGGGGGTCGCGGCATTGCTCGCGTTCGTGGCGTGGCAGCGCCGCACGGCGCACCCGATGGTGCCGCTCAGCCTGTTCACGACCCGCAATTTCGCCGGAGCCAACCTGCTCACCGCGTTCGTCTACGGCGGCATCACGATGGGCTCGTTGGCGATCGGTCTGTACATACAAGAGGTCGCCGGGTATTCGGCCACTGCCGCGGGCCTAGTCACGCTGCCCAGCCCCATCATGTCGTTGTTGTTCGCCCGCGGAGTCGGCGGCTTGGCCGCACGGTTCGGGTCGAGGATCTTCCTGATCGCGGGCCCGGCACTGGCCGGGGCGGGGCTGCTGCTCATCGGCCCCACCGCGCACCAATTGCACGTCGTCACAGACGTATTGCCGGGCAGGATCCTGCTGGCCCTCGGCATGGTCCTGGCGATCACGCCGCTGACCACGGTCAACTTGTCCGCCGTCAAGTCCGCGCACAGCGGGATCGCCGCCGCGATCCAGAACGCGACGGGGCGGACGTCCGCGCTGATCGCCGTGGCCTGCGTGGGAGTGATCACCGCCAACAGGATGACCGACGCCGGCTTTGCCCGGCTGCTGGAGGTCAGCGCGCTGCTGTTCTTCATCGGCGCCGTCGTCGGCGGCCTCGGCATCAGGAACGCGCCCGCTTCGGCCGAGCCCGTTTCGGATGCGGTCCGGGAGCGCCCGGTCTCGATCGCGCCGGCTTCGAGCGCGGCTTGAGCGCTGACAGGCGGATTGCCGTAGTCAGCATTTGAGCCGACGCGTGTAACGTGGCGCTCGCCATGACGCAGGACACCATCGAATCGGTCGTGATTCCCCTGTGGCAGTTGGCCAGATGACCGAGCCACCGACCGCGCTGGCCGTCGTCGACGGAATCGACCTGTCCGGCAAGGTCTGTGTGATCACCGGCGCGTCATCTGGGTTGGGGCGCGAGGCGGCCCGCGCGCTGGCCGCCGCGGGCGCGCACGTCGTCCTGGCCGCCCGCAACCCGGCGGCGCTTTCGGAGGCGGCAGGGTGGATCGCGGCCGAGGTGCCCGGCGCGCGGACGTCGGCGGTCGAGCTCGACCTCACGACGCTGGCGGGCGTCCGGGCGGCGGCGACCGCGATCGGCGACATCGCCCCGGCCATCGACGTTCTGATGAACAACGCCGGCGTGATGTTCACACCGTTCGGCAGGACGAGCGATGGATTCGAGATGCAGATCGGCACCAACCATTTCGGGCACTTCGAACTGACCCGGCTCCTGGTGCCGCAGCTCGCCGCCGCCGGCAGGGCCCGGATCGTCAACCTGTCGTCCGCGGGCCACATCATGGGCGACGTCGACTTCGACGATCCCAACTGGGAGCGCCGCGAGTACGACAAGTTCGCCGCGTACGGCGCGTCGAAGACGGCGAACATCCTGCACGCCGTGGCAGCGGACCGGCGCCTGCGCGACGACGGAATCCGGGCCTACGCCGTCCATCCCGGCACGGTGGCCACCTCGCTCGCCCGGCACATGTCCCGGGCGGACTTCTCGCGGCTGCGTAAACCGACGGGCGAGCGGCTCGACGTCACCACGCCCGACCGCGGAGCGGCCACCCAGGTGTGGGCGGCGGTCAGCCCGGAGCTCGCCGGTCGCGGGGGGCTGTATCTCGAAGACTGCGGGATCAGCGAACCGGCCCCCTACGCTCGCGACGAGCGGCGCGCGGACCAGTGGTGGGAGATCTCGGAGAAGCTCACGTCTCCGGGAGTGGGGTCCACTCGCGGGACAGCCGCGACGTGAACGACGGCGGCCGGCGCTCGCGGAAGGCGGCCACCCCTTCGCGCGCGTCCGCGCTGCCCATGACGCGTTGGTGCAGCCGTGTTTCCAGCGCGGCGACCTGCCGCGGGGTGTAGTTGTTGACCGCGGTGTCCCACAGCAGCCGCTTGCACAGCGCCGCCGACATCGGCGCCACGTTGACGGCGATGTCGCGAGCCAGCTCCACCGCGTGGTCGAGCACCTGGCCGGCCGGCAGCGCCCGGTTTGCGATGCCGAGCGCCACGGCCTCGGCCCCGCCGAATGTTCGCCCCGTGAGCAGGATGTCCGCGGCCGCCCCCAGCGTGGTCAGCTGCGCCAGCGTCCAGTGCGACATGCAGTCGGGGAGCACTCCCCGGCGGACCTGCACCACACCGTATTTGGCGTCCTCGGCGACGATGCGCAGGTCGGCCTGCAGGGCGATGGTCAGGCCGATGCCGATCGCGTGGCCGTTGAGGGCGGCGATCACCGGCTTGCGCAACTCGAATGCCGCCGGGCTGATCGGCGACGCCGAGAACTCCGCGGTCGGCGCCTCGAATGGGCTTGTGTCGCCGGAGAAGTCGGCCCCGGCGCAGAACGCGCGGCCCGCGCCGGTCACGACGATGGCCCGGACGTCGTCGTCGCCGTCGCACTCGGCGTACGCCCGGCTCAGCATTGCGCCCATCTCGGCGGTGTAGGCGTTGAGCTGCTCGGGCCGGTTGAGCGTGAGCACCGCCACGCCCGCATCGACGTCGACGGTCAGATCGGGGCTCATCGCAGGACCGGGGCGCGGTGCAGCGCACCGATCAGGTCGGCGACGTCCGCGGTGCGCGGCGTGTAGCCGGGGAAGTAGCAGCACACCTCGGCGGCGTGCTCGGAGAACCGGGCGGCGATCTGCTCGGCGCATTGCTCCGGGGTGCCTACGATGCCGATCCGGGCCACCATCTCGTCGCCGATCAGCCGCCGCATCTCGGCGAAGCGGCCCTGCTTGGACAGGGCGTTGAGCTCGGGCTGGACGTCGGCCCACCCCTCGGCCTCCAGCACCGGCACGTAGGCCGGGGTCGACCCGTAGAACGAAATGAGCGCTGCCACACCGTCGACCGCGGCGGCCAGGTCGGCCTCGTCGCGGCCGACGGCGACCATGGCCTGGGCGATGATCTGGAATCCGTCGGAGGATCGGCCCGCGCGGCGCAGCCCGTCGGCGACCGCGGGGACGGTGCGCTCGGCGAAATGGCGGGCGCTGTTGAACGGCATCACCAGCAGCCCGTCGGCCACTTCGGCGGCGGTGCGCGTCATCACCGGGCCCAGCGCGCCCAGCAGCACCGGCGGCGGCCCGAACGGGTTGGGCCCCGGGTTGAAGTTGGGCGCCATGATGGTGTGGGTGAAGAACTCGCCGCGAAAGTCCAGCGGGCGCTTGCCTTCCCAGGCCGCGAAGATCGCCTTGATCGCCGCGACGGTTTCGGCCATCCGCGCCGCGGGCCGCTCCCACTTACTGCCGTAACGCTTTTCGATGTGCGCCTTCACCTGTGAGCCCAGGCCGAGCCGGAACCGGCCGCCGCTGTAGAGCTGCAGGTCGTAGGCGGCGTGCGCCAGGTGCAGCGGGCTGCGCGGCGGGGCGATCGCCACGTTGGTCATCAGCTCCAGGTTGGTCGTGCCGGCGGCGATGATCAGCGGGAAGAACACATCGTGCTGGCCCTCGAAGGTGAACAGGCCGTCGGCTCCGGTCGCGGCGATGTCGGCCGCGCTCTCCGCCGCATCCACCGGTGAGCCGTTGACCTGTAGCTGAACCTTCATGCAATCCCCTATCGGACTATTCGGAGAGCTGGAACTCCACCACCTCGGCGACCGCGGCCAGGGCCTCGCGCAGCGCGGCCAGGCGCTCGGCCGCCGACGGCGCCGACAGCACCGTGTACCGGTCGGCCGTGCCGATCGGGATGCGAGATGCCAACGCGTACAGGCGTTGTCCGGGATCGTCGGCCGTGGCGGGGCCCAGCAGGTCCGCGCGGTCCGGCAGCGCCACGCCGCGCGCGTCGGCGATCCGCTCGAACAGCGCCATCGCCTTGTCCTCGACCTCCAGCAGCTGCGCCAGGGTGACCGGGTCCCCCGGCTCGTCGGGCCACGGCGTCACCGTCGCCCGCGGGTAGGGATCGTCGGGCAGCCATTCGGACACCCGGATCCGTTCACCGGTCCGGCAGTGCATCGAGTAGCGACCGGCGCCGTGCTCGACGCATTCGGTGATCTCGGACAGCACGCCGACATCGCAGCGGGCGTCGCCGCCGCCCACCTCGCGGCCCCGGGAGATCAGCACCACGCCGAACGGGTCGCCGGTGTCGAGGCAATGCCGTACCAGCGCGCCGTAGCGCGGCTCGAAGATCCGCAACGGCAGGTCCTGGTCGGGCAGCAGCGCCGACTCCAGCGGGAACATCGCCAGCTCCATCAGATCTCCAGCTCGCTCACCAGCGCGTCGACGACGGCCCGCAGGTCGCCGTCGTGCTCCTCGGCCACCCGGCGCTGCCGCTGGTACGAGGCGCCCCGGCGGGGAATCTCGGCCACCGCGGCCAGCTCGTCAACGCAGTGCAACGACTTGGCCACGGGCTCAAGGCGATTCAGCACGTCGTCGAGATCCTCGGTGACCAGCCGCTCGTTGCTGTCGGCGTCCTGGATGATGATCGCGTCCAGCCCGTAGCGGGCGGCGCGCCACTTGTTCTCCTGGTTGTGCCACGGCGGCATGGTCGGCAGCGTCTCGTCGGCTTCCAGCCGGCGGTCCAAATCGACCACCAGGCAATGCGTCAACGCCACCAGCGCACTCAGCTCCCGCAGGTTGGACACGCCGTCACACACCCGCACCTCGATCGTGCCCAGGTGCGGCGAAGGCCTGATGTCCCAACGGACTTCGTCGACATGGTCGATGATGCCGGTCTTCTTCTGGTCGTAGACGAAGCCCTCGAACTCCGCCCAGGTCTGGAATTGGAACGGCAGCCCGGCGGTGGGCAACTGCTGGAACATCATCGCGCGGTTGCTGGCGTACCCGGTATCCACGCCGGTCCACCACGGCGAGGATGCCGACAGCGCCAACAGGTGCGGGTAGTACTTCAGCAACGACGTCATGATCGGCATCACCTTGTGCGCCGAAGAGATCCCGACGTGCACGTGTACGCCCCAGATCAACATCTGGCGTCCCCACCATTGGGTGCGCTTGATCAGTTCGGCGTACCGGGGTGCGTCGGTGAGCTTTTGGGTCGACCACTGCGCGAACGGGTGTGCGCCGGCACAGAAGAACTCCATTCCTCGGTCGCGGACGATCCGGTGCGCGGGGCCCAGGGTCTGCCGCAGATCCTCCATCGCCTCTGACGTGGAATGGCAGACACCGCTGACGACTTCGACCGTGTTGCGCAGCAACTCCTTGTGCACGCGCGGGTTTTCGCCGATCTCGGCGATGACCGCCGTGGCCTCGTTACTCAGGTCGCGGGTCTGCGCGTCGACGAGCGCGAACTCCCACTCCACGCCGAGGGTCGGCCTCGGTGAACGGGCGAAATCGATACGCGCGTGGGCCCTGTTAGCCGGCACCGATTACACCGCACGCGACCCGCTTGCCGGCGTCACCGGTGGTCATCGTCGTCTGGTCGGGCCCCGGTGTTCCGTTCGTCTGGCTGTAGCGCTCCGGCGGGATGTTGGCGAAGTTGTCGGCGCCCGCGTGAATGATGATCGCGGTCTTCTGGCCGGAGACCAGGTCGTCCATGGCGAACGCGTCCGTCGTGGTCATCATCATCGCGGACCCGTCCTTGCGCACCTGGAGCGAGGTCAGGTCACCGCTGGCGGGCTCGGCGGCGTGCCCGGGCACTTGGAAGTGCCCACCGGCGGACAGGAAATCACCCGGCGCACCGCCGGTCGGGGCCACGGAGTTGGGCTCACACTTGCCGACCTTGTGGATGTGCACCCCGTGGAAGCCGGGCGTCAGCACCCCGTTGGCCGTCGTCTCGATGGTGACGGTGGCGTAGCCGTTGTTGAACTGGAAGGTCGCGGTCGCGACCTGGGTGCCGTCGGGCGCCTTCAGGTGGGTGACGATGCTCGGCCCCGACGGCGCAGCGACCGGCCCACCCTCCGGGGTCCCGGTTCCCGCCGGCGCCGGCGACCCGGTCCACACCGCCGGCGTGGTGCCCGGCGAGGACGAGGCGTGTTGGGGCGACGAACACGCCCCCAGCAGGGCGACGGAAGTGGCTGCGGAAAGCGCGGACATGGCGACGGCGGCAGTGCGGCGACCAGCGAGCTGAGGCATAGCGGAAGCCTAACCGCTCCGGCGGTCGTCAGCCCGTAACGAGGACGATGACCCCGGGCGGTTGGCCGGCCAGCGCGGGAATGCGGGGTTCGACCGGCGCGCCCAGTGCCTTGCCCACCGCGTCGGCGGTCGCGTGCTCGTCATCGGCGTCGGTGTAATAGACCGTGGTGGCCGACACGTCGGGCACGGTCATGTTGTCGACCTTGGTGACGTTGAACCCGGCGGTCGTGAGCTGATCCTTGGTGTGGGCGGCGACGCCCTCTTTGGCCGAGATGTTGTACACCTGGACCTCGGACCGGTTGCCCGCGGGCTTAGTGCTGGTAGGGGTGGCGGAGCTGGTGGTGGTCGAGGTGGAGACGGCCGCCGACGAGTCCTCGTCGGAGCTGCCGGACGACCCCAGCGCCTGCCAGCCGAGCAGCAGGAAAATGACCCCCAGGAACAACAGCACCATCACCATGGCCCGTAGGGGCAGCCCCGTGGAGTCGGGGACTCGCTCTTTCATCGAGCCCACTGTAGCGAGTCAGGTCACCTCGAAGCCGAGGCGCCGCGCGGCCCGCGCCTTCTGACGGCTGGCACGCAGCCGCCGCAACCGCTTCACCAGCATCGGGTCGGCGGCCAGCGCCTCCGGCCGATCCACGAGCGCGTTGAGCACCTGGTAGTAGCGCGTCGCCGACATCGAGAACAGCTCTTTGATTGCTTCTTCTTTTACGCCCGCGAATTTCCACCACTGACGTTCGAAGGCGAGGATGTCGTGCTCGCGGCGGGTGAGGCCATCTGCGATCTCGGCATCGTCCCCCGATCGATTTGCCCGCGCCATGGCGCTGTCCATATAGCTTCCCCTGGACCCTTCCGGCGATTCTCGGCTGCTCTAGATGACTTGACTTACCTGAGGGCGTGTTTCGGCGAATATTGAACCACGGCGCAAACCCTCAAGCCGTCATCCAGACCCGCGAGTCGGCCGATTGGCTCAGATTGCCCGAGCGAACATGGCCGGCTTCGAGGCGCGCGGGCGTGCGGTAGCTTAGCCGACCATGGCAGTCGTACCGATTCGGATCGTCGGGGATCCGGTCTTGCACACCCCGACGCAGCCGGTGCCCGTGGGCGCCGACGGGTCGCTGCCGGCGGATCTGCCGGGGCTGATCGCCGACATGTACGAAACCATGGACGCCGCGCACGGAGTCGGCCTGGCCGCCAACCAGATCGGCGTCGCGTTGCGGGTCTTCGTCTACGACTGCGCCGACGACCGCGGCCGGACCGACCGCCGCCGCGGCGTGGTGGTCAACCCGGTGCTGGAGACCTCCGAGGTGCCGGAGACCATGCCGAACCCGGACACCGACGACGAGGGTTGCCTCTCGGTCCCCGGCGAGTCGTTCCCCACCGGCCGCGCCACCTGGGCCCGGGTCACGGGCCTGGATGCCGACGGCAAGCCGGTCGAAATCGAGGGCACCGGCCTGTTCGCGCGGATGCTGCAGCACGAGACCGGTCACCTGGACGGCTTTCTGTACCTCGACCGCCTGATCGGTCGCCACGCCCGCAGCGCCAAGCGTGCGGTCAAGTCCCACGGCTGGGGCGTCCCGGGCTTGTCGTGGCTGCCCGGCGAAGGGCCGGACCCCTTCGGCCACTGATGTTCTCGTGGCCGGAGCCGGGCACGCGGGTGACGCTTCGCTACCGGCGCGCGAAAGGCTCGATCCCGCCGCTGACCGATGCGGTGGGACACCTGTTGGCGGTCGAGCCGGTGGTGCGCGTTCGGACCAAGACCGGCGCGGTCGTAGAGGTGGCGGCCGACGACGTGGTCGCGCTGCGGGTCCTGACCGACGCGCCGGTACGCACCTCCGAGATCCGGGCACTCGAGCACGCGGCCGCCGCCGCGTCGCCCGGGAGGGAACGCGCCTGGCTCGAGGGCTGGCTGCTGCGCGCCGGGGATGGCGTCGATTACGCTGTGCCGCTCGATGTTTCGGCGCACCTGGGCACCGTCGCGGCCATCGCGGCCTGGTATGAGAGCCGCGGCCTGACGCCGCGGCTGGCGATTCCGGATCGCTTGTTGCCGCTGCCACCGGGGCTGCGCGCAGAACACACCGAACGCGTGTTGGTGCGCGACGTCTCCCCTTCGGCCGAACCGGCCAGCGGCGGAGAGCTGGAGCTTGCTCGGGTGGCCGTGACCGACGCGCCCGACGGCACGCGGTGGGTGGGGCTGTCGCCGAAGCAAGCCGAGGACCCGGCGACCGCGGCCGCGTGCGAGGCGCTGTTGGCCTGGGCCGCGGCGCGCGGCGCCACTCGCGGATACCTCGTCGTCCCGGACACCGGTGTTTCGATGGCGCTCGCCGACGCGCTCGGCTTTCGGGCGCACCACCGCCGCCGCTACTTTCCGGCCCGCTAGCCTGGGATACGGTCTAGCCATGCCCCAAGGGCGCCTCCGGCTGGCCACCTGGAACGTGAATTCGATTCGCAGCCGCCTGCCCCGCGTCGTCGACTGGCTGGCCCGTGCCGACATCGACGTGTTGGCCATGCAGGAGACCAAGTGTTCCGACGGCCAATTTCCCACCCTGCCGTTTTTCGAACTCGGCTACGAGGTGGCCCATGTCGGCTTCAATCAGTGGAACGGCGTGGCGATCGCCTCCCGCGTCGGTCTCGATGACGTGCAGATCGGCTTCGACGGCCAGCCCACCTGGAGCAGCAAGCCGGAGGTGGCCGCGACGGCCGAGGCCCGTGCGCTGGCGGCCACCTGCGGCGGCATCCGGGTCTGGAGCCTGTACGTGCCCAACGGCCGCGCGCTGGGTGATCCGCACTACACCTACAAGCTGGAATGGCTTGCCGCGCTGCGTGATACGGCGGCCGGCTGGTTGCGCGACGAGCCCACCGCGCAGATCGCGCTGGCCGGTGACTGGAACATCGCCCCGACCGACGACGACGTCTGGTCCACCGAGTTCTACGTCGGCGCCACCCACGTCTCCGAGCCGGAGCGCCGCGCGTTCGGCGCCATCGTCGACGCGCAATTCGCCGACGTGGTAAGGCCTTTCGCGCCCGGGCCGGGCGTGTACACCTACTGGGACTACACGCAGTTGCGGTTCCCGAAACGGCAAGGCATGCGTATCGATTTCATCCTCGCCTCCCCGAAACTGGCCGAACGGGTGACGGACGCCCAGATCGTCCGTGAGGAGCGCAAGGGGAAGGCCGCGAGCGATCACGCCCCGGTGCAGATCGACGTAAGGCAAGGCTAAATCGCGTTTTCTGCGTTCGCGCCGTAATCACAACCGGGTTAAGCTCAGGCAAATTAAATGCGGCTGCTCGTTGTCTGCGCGTTTGCGAGGTGGCAGGCTTTGATTCGTTAGAAGCGACAAACAGTGTTGTTTTGCTGTTAACGCTGCGTTCAGTGGGTATTCCTCGCTGATGACGCGGGTTCGCGGCAAGGGCATGAAAGCCAGGGAGTCAGCATGAGTGTCATCGGCGGAGCGGTCCGAGGCGTGGGTCAGGCGGTGAGTCGCGCGGCGGCCACGACGACCGCGGCCGCCGGCGCTGTGGGTGGCGCGGCGGTCAACGGAGTAATCGGTGGCGTCACCGGAGCCGCCGAGGGCGTCAAAAAGGGAATGAGTACCGGCAGCCACTCGGCCCCGGCGGCGGCGGTCGCCTTCGGTGCGCTCGGCGTCGCCGGTCTGGTCGAGTGGCCCGTGCTGCTGGCGGTCGGCGGCAGCGCCCTCCTGCTGCAACGGCTGAGCCGCAAGCGCGAGCCGACCAAGGCGAGCCTCAAGGCGGTACCGGTCGAGCCGGCGCCGCAGAAGGCCGCTCCGCAAAAGGCCCCACCGCAGAAAGCGGCCGGCAAGTCGACGGCCAAGAAGGCCGCCGCACGCCGGGCCGGCAGCGCCCAGTTGCGTAGCACCAACTAACGGGACTGCTCGAAAACACTTTGAGCATTGCGACCGCGATACGACGATCCATGCCGTTGCGCGCCGTCGCGACGGGTGTCCAGGCGACCACTTCGCTGGTCGAGGCCGGCATCACCATCGCCGCGATTCCGCTGCGCGAAGGCGCCCGGGCGATCTCCGGCGAACTGCCCCGAGACATACCGGCAACGCTGAGCCGGCGCTGCTGGCGCGGCCAGGAGCGCGCCTGGATCGAGGTGCGCGGGCTGGACGGCGCCCCAGACGGCGAGCTCGGCCGCGCCGTGCTCGACGCGCTGCTGGCCCATCCGGGGATCGCGTCGGCGGCCCTGAACTACCCACTGTCGCGTGTGGTGGTCACCATCGATGACGCGGACACCTCGCTGCGGGAGCTGTGCCACATCGTCGATGCCGCCGAGAAGCATTGCGCCCCAAAAAAAGTCGTGAAGCCGGCGCCGCCCCCGACGAGCCTGCCGGGCGATGGGGTGGTGCTGGCGACCCGGGCCGCCACCGCGGCCGCCAGCGCGGCGGGGCTGTCCATAGCGCTGACCGGGCGGGCGCTGCGCTGGCCACGGATGCCCATCGGCGTCCTGGCGGCCGTGGTGGCCGTCGACTACCAACCGTGGCTGCGCCGCCTGCTCGAGGACCGCATCGGCCGGCCCGCGACCGACACCGTGCTCGCGCTGGCGGTGACGACCGCGGAAACCCTCACGCTGTCTCCCGCGTCGCTGTCGGTGGGTCTGCTGATGCAGTCGCTGAAAGCCGCCGAATGCCGCGCGGAGGCGCGGGCCTGGGTCCAGCACGAGCCGCAGCTGGCCGGGCACGCCGATCATCCGCGCACTGACGCGTCGGCGGGGTCGAAGCCGCCGCGCGGCCGCCCCGCCGATCACCACGGCGACCGATTCGCGCTCGTTCAGGCGATCAGCGCCGGGGTCGTCGGCGCCACCACCCGCAACCTGCACCAGGCGGCCCTGGCCGTCCTGGTGACCACCCCGGCGGCCAACCGCACCACGCCCGAGGCCTTCGCGGCGGCGCTCGGGCAGGGGCTGGCCGACCGGCACGCGGTCCTGTCGTTGCGTCCGGAGGCGTTGCGCCGCCTGGACCGGGTGGACGCGATCGTCATCGACCCGCGGGTGTTGTGCACCACGAACCTGCGGGTGTCGCTCATCCGCGGCGCCCGGGAAGCCGAGCTGTCCGCGGCGTGGTCGCGCGCCCAGCTGATGCTGGAAAAGAATCGGTTGCGGCCGGGCTGGCACCCGGTGCCCGGAATCTCGGCCAGCGAGCCGACGGCCACGGTGGAGGCGCTGTTCTGCTTCACGCACGATCCGTTGGCATCGGCCGTTGTCGCCGAGGCGCACCGGACGGGATCCGAATTGGTTTCGGTGCAGGACGATTCGCTGGGTGAATTGCGCCCCGCGTTCGACGAGATCAGGCCGCTGCAGCGGGGGTCCATCGACGACGCCCTGGGCCGCGCCGTGGCGGATCTGCAGGATGCGGGCCGCACGGTCGCCGTGCTGTCATCGCCCGGGGCGCAGGCGATTTGGTCGGCCGACGTGGCGCTGGGCATGATGCCCGAGCCCGGCGCCGGCCCGCCGCCGTGGTATGCCGATCTGCTGCTGCCCGACCTGTCGGCCGCCTGGCGGGTACTGCACGCGCTCCCGGCGGCCCGGGCCGCCGCCCAACGCGGCGTCGGGATCTCGGCCGGCGCGACGGCGATGGGCTCACTGCTGATGATCCCGGGAGTCCGCGGCATCGGGCGCGGGCCGGTGACAAGCGGCGCGGCCGCCGGTCTGATGTCGGGATATCTGTTGGCGCGCGGCATCCTCAAGGCGGACACCCCGCGCCCGGCCCCCGTACAGGAATGGCATGCGACGGCGGTCGAGCACGTCCGCCGGGCGTTGCCGGCTCCGGACTCGGAGCCCGAACCCGAAGGTGATCCGAGGCAACTCGCGCTGGCCGCCCTCGGCGCCCCGCGGCCCGAAACGCGCGCGCATGCCTTCCTGCAGTTCGTTTCCGCCGTCCGCGCCGAGTTGACCGACCCGCTGACCCCCGTGCTGGCGCTGGGCTCGGCGGCCAGCGCGGTGCTCGGCTCGCCGGTCGACGCCGTCCTGGTCTTCTCGGTGCTGGCCGGGAACTCCATGCTGGCGGCCAGCCAGCGGCTGCGCGCCGAAAACCGGCTGAATCACCTTCTTGCACAACAGATTCCACCAGCACGCAAGGTCCTCGCTGATGGTGAGGGGGATCGGGTGTACGCCGACGTCATCGCGGCGCAGCTGCAGCCCGGCGACGTCATCGAGGTGCGCACCCACGAGGTGGTGCCCGCCGACGCCCGGATCCTCGAGGAGGTCGACGTCGAGGTCGACGAGTCGACGCTGACCGGTGAATCGCTGTCGGTGGAGAAGCAGGTTGAGCCGACCCCCGGCGCCGCGCTGGCCGAGCGCCGCTGCATGCTGTACGCCGGGACGACGGTGGTGGCGGGTACCGCGGTGGCGGTGGTGACCGCGGTCGGGGCGGACACCCAGGAACGCCGCGCCGCCGAGCTGGTGTCCGGTGACCTGTCGTCGGACATCGGTCTGCAGCACCAGCTCAGCCAGCTCACCAACCGGGCCTTCCCGGTCAGCATGACGGGCGGCGCGCTGGTCAGCGTGCTGGGGCTGGTGCGGGGCTCGGTCCTGCGCCAGGCGGTCGCCAGCGGCATCGCCATCGCCGTCGCGGCGGTTCCCGAGGGAATGCCGTTGGTGGCGACCCTCGCGCAAGCGGCGTCGGCGCGGCGGCTGACGAAGTTCGGCGCGCTGGTGCGCGTTCCGCGTTCGGTGGAGGCGCTCGGCCGCATCGACGTCGTCTGCTTCGACAAGACGGGAACGCTCAGCCAGAACCGGCTGCGGGTGGCCGAGG
>NZ_LZKF01000208.1:0-29568 GCF_001672665.1 Mycobacterium sp. E2238
GGCCCCGCACACTGCGGCTACGGTGATCTCTATGACGCCGGCCAGCCGTTCCTCCGCAAAGCCGGTAAAGCGCCGCCCCAAAGACCGCAAGGCGCAGATCGCCCGGGCCGCCTCAGACGCTTTCAGCGAGCTCGGCTACCACGCGGTCAGCATGGAAAACATCGCCGCTCGCGTCGGGGTCTCGGCGGCGGCGCTTTACCGGCTTTGCGGAGGAACGGCTGGCCGGCGTCATAGAGATCACCGTAGCCGCAGTGTGCGGGGCCGGGCGCATGGCTGTCCACTTCTCGGAGACGGCTGCCACATCGCCGAGAATCCGGATCGCCGCCGTCCGCCCGCCACCCTCGGTCGGCCGAATGGCTTGGCATCGCGGCAAATCCGAAGCCCGAGCGGGTACTACCTTCGCGACGTCGACGGCCCGCACGACGCATGAACCGGCTGGCCAACCGGAGACCCCTCCCAGGTCCGGATGGATTCAGCACTCTCCTTCGTCGCGCGACGAGGCCGGGACGCCCTGCTGTTGAGCCAGCAGGCGAAGCCGCCCAAGACCAGGCCGACCGCGACGCCGGCGTCCGGTCGTTGACCCAGGATGAGCCACGACAGCACCCCGGCGACCGCTGGAATTACGGCGAACAGCATTGCCACCGCCCCCGCGCCGTGGGTATTGATGGCGCGGACGTAGAGGCTCACCGCCAGCGTCGCATTCAGCAGCACCATGCCGGCGACCGCGATCACGGCCTGCCGCCCGTCGTGCACGGTGAACGGCGTCAGCATCGCCAGCGCCGCGGCGGGAAGCAGCCCGACCGCATTCTGCAGTGCGCTCATCGTCCGAAAGTCGACACCGGCACAGAACCGCTGCTGATAGACGCCGCCGGCCGAAAGCCCAAGCAACCCAACCCCAAGCAGCACGATGACCGGGTCGACCCCATGGGTGGCCGCAAGCCTTCGCGCGCATGCGGCCAACACCGCGACGACACCGAAGCCGAGCGCGGCCACCCGGTGCCATCCCAGCGGCTCGCGCAAGAACACGGCGGCCAGGATGGCCGTGGCGACGGGGTTCATCGCGATCACCACCGCACACAGCACCGCTGGCGATCCGAGCTGGACGGCCTCGTAGAGGCAGCAGAACTGCACGGCTTGGATGAGCAGGCCGACCACCGCGACGTGGCCGAGCTGCGCTCCTCGCGGCCAGGGCGCCTTGGCCAGCGCGGCCCAGATCGCCAGAATCATTGCGGCCAAACCGAATCGCAGCACCAGCGCGGCCATGGGCGCCATGGCGGTCACCGCCAGCACTCCGATGGGATAGCCGAGCGCGTAGAAGAACGTCACCGCCGACGCGGTGGTCAGCGGCATCCGGGGCAAGTCCATGCGACCCATGCTGGCCCAGACCGACCCCCGCAGTCCAACGATTATTGCTGATCACGATTGATCGCAATGCCTTATCGATAACGCGGTTCGTGTCTTGAATTTCGTTTGAACAACGTGCCGATTGATCGAATTTGCTAATCGGACTATGGTGCAGCTATGACCCAGGTGCTCGACATCGCGCCGCTGCGCAGCCTCGTCGCGGTCGCCGACTGCGGCGGGTTTCACCGCGCCGCCGCGGCGCTGCATCTGAGTCAGTCCGCGGTGAGCCAGCACCTGCGGAAAGTCGAGACCGTGGTCGGCCAGCCGCTGATCCAGCGCTCCGGGCGCGGCATCGTGTTCACCGAGATTGGCCTGAAGGCGCTGCGACACGCCCGCGCGATACTGGCCGCGCACGACACCGCGCTTGACGACCTGGGCGCCACCGAACCCAAGCTTTTGACGATCGGGGCCACCGAGCACGGCGCGGACGTGATGCTGTCCGGACTGACCGGCGTGCTGCGGGATCGGCTTCCCGACCGGCGGGTGCGCTTCCGGCTGGACCGCAACGTGTCCCTGGCCGACTCGATCGAACGCGGGCTGGTCGACTTGGCGATCATGCTCGACGGGGCGGGCTTGGACCGCGCCAACGCCTCCGGGATCGTTCGCCTGCAATGGATTTCGGCGCGGACGCTGGCCGTGCCCGCGCGCGAACCACTGCAACTGGTGATCTTCTCCGAGCCGTGCACCTTGCGTGAGCCGGCCTTCGCCATCCTCGAAAACCACGGCATCCCCTATGAAATTGCTGCCGAGTGCGGCGATCTGTCCGGACTGTACGCGGCGGTACGGTCGGGGCTCGGAGTGGCGTTGCTGCCGACGATCGGCAAGCTGCCCGACGGGCTGTGCCCGGCCGAGGGACTGCCGCCGGCCAATAACGCATCGGTTCTGGTTCGCGGCCGCGCAGGCATAGATCCCGAATTGTTGAGCACGGTCGACGATGCAGTGCGTGACGTGCTGGCCGCCGCGGACTGACCCTAGCTCCGGCGCAGCGCCACCCACTGCCGAATTCCCTGCTCTCGCAGACGATTCGACGTGATGGCTCCGAACGGCGCGGCCTCGCGCGCGAATCGTTCCGGTGCCTCGGGCAAGGCGTGGGCTCGAATCCTTGCGGCGACAGACGGCACGGTGACGCTTGTCATCCGGTAACCGTCGCACGGCCATGCCGGTGCGAGTGGCGGTTCACAGCGCGGCGGTGAGTCTCCATAACGCTGCCCGGTCCGCAGACGCTGAGCGGTCGATCGGGCTGATCACCACGTCGGTGGCGCCCGCATCGCGATAACGGCGTAGCTGCCGCACGACACGTTCCTCGGGTCCGATGGCGGCGAGCTCGGTGATGCTGGCGACTCCTTCCCTGGCGATTACGTTGCGATACGACGGGATGCTCTCGTACATGCTCAGCTGTTGCGCGGCGACGGCCTCGGCGGCCTCGACATCGTCGGACAACAGCACCGGAACGGCGGCGATGACGCGCGGCGCGGGGCGACCCGCATCGGCCGCCGCCTTCGTGATCTCCGGCACGATGAATTCGCCGATGGTCCGGGGCCCGGCCAGATACGGCAATGTTCCGTCTGCCAGTTCGCCGGTGACCCGCAACGCCTTTGGGCCCATCGCCGCCACATACACGGGGATGGGCGTCCCGCCCGGAACCTGTACCGGCCAGGTCGGGCTCGCGCTGAGTTCGCTGCCGTGGAAATCGACTGCGGCGTTGTTGAACACCGACCCGAGGATCGTCAGATGCTCCCGCAATCGGGTGATGGTGTTCGACCAGTCGGTGCCGAAGGCCTCGCGTTCGATCTGGCGGGCACCCAGCCCGAGCCCAAGGCTGAAGTTGCCGTGCGCAGCGGCCTGTGCGGTTTGCGCCAACGAAGCGACGATCAGCGGGTGGCGCGGATTGATCGGGACCACCGACGTTCCCACGCCCAGGCCGGGCACGGCAGCCCCGACGAGCGCCGCTAGCGCGATCGCGTCATAGTTCTGCTGCTGAGGCAGCCACACCTGGGTGACTCCGTGTCCGTAGGCTTCTCGGGCCTGGGCGATCACGTCGTCGACCAGGTTGGCAGCATCAGGGCGGGCCATGAGAATGATTCCGGTGGGCATAAGGTCAACCAACCAATCCGCCCGCGCGGGCATTCCTATCGCAATCACGGTGATCGAAAACGTGCCCGCTTGTGTCGGCCGCTCAGTGAAGCGTTGACCAGCTTGAACACGTGTCGCTAAGGTGCGCAAATGGCGCTGGAAGCTGTCGGTGACGAAGGCTGTTCGCGGCGGCCAGTTTAAGCCAGCGTCGTACTCAAAGGAGTTGTCGGCATGACCGATCCCGCCGCGCCGCTAGCCGGCAGAGTCGCCTACGTGACCGGGGCCGCCCGCGGCCAGGGCCGCTCCCACTGCGTCCGCCTCGCCCGGGCGGGCGCCGACATCGTCGCGATCGACGCGTGCGCGCCCGTCGCCGAACACAACGGCTATCCCCCCGCGCTCCCGGAAGACCTGGCCGAGACCGTCAGCCTGGTGGAAGGCGAGGGGCGCAAAATGCTCGCCGCGGAGGTGGACGTGCGTGACTTGGCCGGCCAGCAACGGGTCGTGGCGAATGCGATCGAGCAATTCGGCCGACTCGACATCGTCGTCGCCAACGCCGGCGTGCTGAATTGGGGCCGCCTGTGGGAGATTTCGGCCAAGCAATGGCAAGAAATCATCGACACAAACCTCACCGGGCTGTGGAACACCATGAAATCCGTTGTGCCGCCGATGATCGCGGCCGGTAACGGCGGATCGATCATCAACATCAGCTCCGCGGCGGGAATCAAAGCCGCCCCGGGCTGCGGACACTACTGTGCAAGCAAATTCGGAGTGGTCGGCCTCACCAACTCGCTGGCGATCGAACTCGGCGAATTCGGTATCCGCGTGAACTCGGTGCACCCGTACGGCACCGACACCCCGATGGGCAACGACCTGTCGATGTACCAGGTATTCCAGGACCATCCGCATTACATCCACAGCTTCTCGCCGGGCGCGCTGCCGACGGACTCACTGGCGGCACCCGGCCTGATCTCCGACATCGTGGTCTGGCTTGCCAGCGACGCCTCGTCGTTGGTCACCGCCGCCCAAATTCCCGCCGACAAGGGCTATTTGAAGATCTGACGTCCGGCAGGCGGAGGGTCAGGGCTGGGGTGGCGGTGGTGGCGGCGCTGGAGGCGGCGGTGCTGGCGGGTTGTCCCAACTGCCGGGCGTGCCCGCGGGCACTTGCACCCCAAGCCAGTTGCACGGCATCATCGATCGCCACGCGATGAAGGCGCACTGCTGCTCGGGCGTCAACGGACTAGGACCCGCACACGGCGGCGTTCCCGGCACACCGCAGACCGGATCAGCGGACGCGGTGGGTAACCCGAGGAAGTTGCTGGCGGCGATCAGCAACGCGACGGCTGCAATGAACCCACCGATGAGACGCTCAAGATGGCTCATGTCTAACTCGAATCTCCTGGCTGATTCACCGAGCGTAACGCCAGCGATTGACGCTCGCTGGCGGTTTGAACCTGCCGCCAAGAATGTTCACCGTCAGTGGTTAGGGGTTGAGAACCTCACTCTGCGAGCCGTTCGTACGGTAGCTGCACGGACGCGCGAGTGCCGCGCCTGCCCGTGTGCAGCCTCGCGACTACTGGCCACCCTTACGAGCCAGATCGATCGCGTACTGGCTCACGAAGGTGCCCGCTGCGGGATCACCTTTGCCGCATGACCCGTCGGACTCGCCGGGGCGTTTGATCCACAGGTAGGCGTCGGCGTGCGCCCCGGCCGTAGCCGCGGTCGGCGGGGTGCCCAGCGCGCGGCCGCTGGGATTGCACCAGTTGAGCTCGGAGTCGGGCGCAGGCCCGGCGCCATTACGTGACGTATCGATCACATAGTGCGATCCGTTTGTGAGCCCCGAAATCGCTTCGCCGTAGCCGATTTCGTCTTCGGTGGTGAAGAAGTTCGCCGTGTTGACGCTGAAACCTCGCGCGTGGCCGACGCCGGCCTGGTTGAGCCTCGCGGCCATGTCCTCGGCGCTGTGCCAGCGCAAGTGACCGGCATCGACGTAGACGGCCGCGTTGGGATCCCGCGTCAGTGTGTCGACCGCGTAGCGGATCATGTCGTAGCGTTCTTGGCGCTGATCGGCCGACAGGCAATCGGCCATAGCGAGCGCGTCGGGTTCGAGGACGACCGCGACCCGGGAGGCGCCCACGCCGGATGCGATGCCGTCGATCCACCCGCGGTAGTCGTCCGCCGACCCCATGCCGCCCGCGGCGAAGCTGCCGCAATCGCGGTGCGGGATTCCATAGATCGCCAGGACCGGGATGGCGCCGGCGGCATTCGCGTCGCCGACGTATTTCCCGACGGTGGACGCCGACGAGCCCGGGACGATCCAGTACGCCTGCGGCGTGTTGGCGATCGCGGTCAACTCGGCGCTCGGCGGGTCGGCGCTCTGCGCTGCGCGCATGGCCGCCGAGTTGGGATTGACGTAGAACGGCGCTCCGGCCAGCGGATCCCCGTCGCTGGCCAAGCGCACCGCGGGAGCTGGGGCAACGTGCAGGGGGCCCATGCCGGCAAGCGCCGCGATGGTCAGGACGGGAGTAATCCACCGCGCGAGGACACTGGCAGCTGACGAGATCACGATAGGAAAAGTAGTGCTTCGACGCATCGATCGCGAATCGATGTCCATAGCGCGGCGTTGTCGAGATGCGCCGAAAAGTGACAGCAAACCCCGACTACTTTGACCCGGCGGCCGAAGCGCCCGCGCCTTCGGCTACAACGTCACCGCGGGTCGGCAACAGAAAATGGGTAACCTCGCATCGAGATGAAGCGTGACAAGCCGATAAGTCGGGTGGCGCTGCCGGCGGCTGTCCGGTCGCTGGTCTTCGTGTTGGCCGCGGTCCTGTTCCTTTTCGGCCTTACGGGTGAGATGTCCATAGCGCCCGGTGCTGCCGCACCGGGACCTCCGCAGGGTTGTGAGTCCCAGCAGCGGGCCCTCGATTCGGTAAATGCCGAGATCGCCCGCCACAACGCCCAACCCCATGACTTCGTCGTGCCGAGGGAGCAGGCAGCGGCCGACGCTTACGATGCCGAAGCCGCCCAACTGAATGCCCGCGGCAGTCAGGCGCAAGCGAATCTCAGCAGTTGCGCGGCAGTCATAGCCAAATTGGCCGACCATGGAACGCTGCCGAGACCTTCCCAGGACCGGATCGACAAGATCAACGCCGCGAAGGCCGGGCTGCCGCCGGGTTATGCGCCGCCTGCCCCGCCGCCCAGGAATTCGCTGGGCGGGGTAGCGGTTGCTCCCCCGATGCAGCCAGTCTTCAAGCAGCTGCGTCAAAAGGGGCCTTGGCCTGATGATCTGGTACTGCAGGGGCAGAGCAAACCGAGCGTCGGCACTCCCGACCCGGCGCGCAACGGCGCGCCGATACCGGGCATGGCGACCGATCCCTCGCGACCCGCGGTCGTCGTGGACCATATTGTTCCGATCGCTCAGCTGATGTACGTGCCCGGCTTTCTCAACCTGCCCGCCGAGTACATGTACGTGGTGGCCAACTCGCCACGAAATTTGCAATGGCTGTCGGCCTATGCCAATGGCATGAAGAATTCGGACAGTGTCGCCAGGATCGGTGACGCCGACCCCAAGTGGGTCCAGGAGCAAATACAACTGGAGAATGACACCCGCGCGACGCTGCAAGACCTGATCAACCAATTGCTCACGACACTCCCGCCCAGCCGATGACAGTGGAAATCACGGAAATCGAGGCGATTCTCGGAAGGGTCACCCACTCCGAGCCGGTCATCCTCGCCGAAATCGGACGCACTGCCGATGTGCCGGAATCCTGGCGGCCGATCGCGCAGTCCGATGCGGCGGAAGCCCGGCGCGTGGCAGCGGTGTCGCTGTGGAACAACGACTTTCTGGACCTGGTTCCCACCTTTGCCCGCGCATTCCAGACCGAACTCGCGGACGTCCGACTCGGCCACGTCATGGGGGAAGCGGTCCTGGTCTACGCCATCGAGCATTACGACGCCGGCCGGCGGCATGTCGTCTGCTGGATCGGCTGGGACCCGGCGCTGTGCAACACCACCGAGTTGCGGTTCGCCGAAGCGATCCCCGACGCCGTGCGCCGCTTCTACCGCGAGACGCACGCAGGCTTCGTCGGCCCCGACTGGATGTCCAACGGCCCCATTCAACCTCGGCACCTGCAGACCTACGCCGAATACCTGGGGTGCCCAGAGGGGCTACCGGAATCCAACTGGCCGCGAGACGCGGTAGACCCCACGCGCCTGCTGCTCCTGGCCACCACCGCGGGCTCACACGTATGCCTCTCACCCGACCTTCCCCCCGGTCAGGCCGTCACCGTCTACGGCGGGGTGCCCGAGGACCCAGAGGATTTCGGCACACTGCTTGATGAGACCATGACCGCCCAATTCGATGAAATCGACTGAGCCCCAATATGACAACGCCCAATCACGGTAACCCGCCCGGCGGAGCGTCCTGGCCGCCACAGCCGCCCTATGGGCCGCCGCCCCTACCGCAACCGATATATGGGGCGCCCACACCGCAGCCCGGGCCGTGGGCACCGCCGGCCGGCGGCTGGTGGGGGCCACCCCCGCCTGCGCCGCCGCGCCGACGTAGAAACGGCTGGTTGTATGCCGCGCTCGCGGTCATCGTGATCGCCGTCGGCGGCGGCATCGCGACCATCGCGGCGTACCACCACTACCACAACAGCGACTCCACCAAGATCAAAGCGTTGATCAACGCCTTCTCCGAATCGGTCAGCAAGGGTAAACCGCAAGAAATCGCCGGGCTAATGTGCCGCGAGGAAGCTGAGCCGTATCTGGATTCCGTAGCAGACCCGGGAGGCGAGGTGGCCAACGCGGCCAAACCAAAATTCAAGATCGGGGGTGTCGTGGTGCGCGGCAACGCGGCGTCTGCAAACCTCCTGTTCCAGGACAACCAATCGCAGACTATGTACTTCCGCAAGGAAGAAGGACGGTGGACCGTCTGCGCACCGGCTAAAGATCAGCTGTAGCGCCGACCACCCGATGCGTTCCCGGCTTCGGCTAATGAGCCGCGTTCAGGATCGGCCTGAGGTCGTCGAGGCGGTCGAAAAGATGCCAAATGTATCCCGATGATCCGTTCTCACGATGCGGATGCAGATCGGCGATTTCCGGGTCGTTGCAGTAGTTGTCGAACGCCTCGCGTGATTCCCATTCCACGAGTACCAGGACTTGCCGCGGCTCGATGTCGCCGACAACCGCATGCTGGAAGCTCCCGAGCGCGACGACCCGACCGCCGTGCCTCGCCACCTCGGCGGGTGACCGGCGTGAGTATGCGCGGTACTCGTCGGCATCGGCGATATTAAAGAGGTTCAGGGCATAAACGGTCATGGTCGGAGACGCTACGGGCCGCATAATGGCCGGCAGCCGGCCGGTGCTCCACAGCGGCGTTACCGGCTGGATGTCGGCACGTTAGGGTGCCTTGGTCGGCCGCCGCGAACCGGGCGATAGAAAAGTTGAGCAATTCATGACCGCAGCAGCAGAAAAGTCAACGCTCGAATCACGCGTCGGCCACTACTACCGAGTCGACGACAGCTACCGGGTCTCCTCTGAGAAGGTGCGCGAGTATGCGCGCGCGGTGCAGGACTATCAACCCGCGCACTGGGATGTCGCGGCCGCCGCGAAACTCGGCTATTCGGGCCTGGTGGCGCCGCTGACGTTCACGTCGATCCCCGGCATGGTCGCCAACCGGCACCTGTTCGAATCGGTGGTCGTCGGTTACGACATGTACCTCCAGACCGAAGAAGTCTTCGAGCAGCACCGGCCGATCGTGGCCGGCGATGAACTGCACACTGACGTCGAGCTGTCATCGGTGCGCAGAATCGCCGGCAGGGATCTGATCACTGTGACCAACACGTTCACGGACTCGGCCGGCGAACGGGTGCACACCATGCACACGACCGTCGTCGGAGTCACCGCGGACGACGTCGATCCAGCGATGCTGACTGCCGCGGAGAACGTGGTGATGCACGACGTGAATCTCGCCGGGATCGATACCTCCGAAGCGGCATACCGCAAGACGGAACGTCCCGAGGCCGACGTGCGGATAGCGCAGGGCGGCACGCAACGCATCCCGGGCACCATCTCCTTCGATGACCTCAAGGTCGGCGATGAGCTGCCGGTGCACCACGCCCGGCTGTCCCGCGGCGACCTGGTGAACTATGCCGGCGTGGCCGGCGACGCCAACCCGCTGCACTGGGACGAGAACGTCGCCAAGCTGGCAGGCCAGCCCGATGTGATCGCCCACGGCATGCTCACCATGGGTTTGGGTGCCGCGTTCGCCTCCGCATGGTCGGGCGACCCCGGTGCGGTGACCCGCTATGCGGTGCGATTGTCGCAGCCCGCTGTCGTGTCGGCCGCCGGCGGTGCGGACATCGAATACAGCGGCCGGATCAAGTCGCTGGACCCGGAGACCCGCGCCGGTGTGATCATCGTCGGCGCTAAATCCGGTGGCCGCAAAATCTTCGGCTTGGCGACGTTGAACATCCGCTTCCGCTGACCGGCCCCGCGGGGACGGTATGCAATCGGCCCGCGTCAGCGGGCGCACGGGCCCGAAACACCTTGATTGCCTGTGTGATTGACCATCCCAAGCGGCTGCTGCGGTGGTGCAGCAAAACGCGCGGAATTTCTGCTTGCCGACTGCAGGTGCTGGCGGCCACGGTTAGGCGGCCGAGCTTGGCCAAGCTGCGCGAACGCCGAGGACCGGCTGCCGACGCCGGCCATGTCCCCACCGCGCATCCCAAGGCCAACGGCCCTTCTCGTCAGCCCAAACCAATTGCAGGGCACGAACCCGTGGGCCGAAGAATTCGACCGCGAACTTCAAGTGGACGTCGGGATGCTCGACCTCGACCACCTCGATAAGAAACCTGTCTTGGTAGTCGATGTGCATCGCCGGTGCCAGCACGGTGTGGTCGTCGACGATCATGTGAGCAATGGAATTCAGCACGCGACAAGCCGTGTCGGCGGGCAAACCTGTCATCAATAACTCTGGTAGCCCTCGATCGTGTAGCCCGACCGTGTAGGCGAACGGTCTATTTTCGCTCTCGACATACTGAACCGCCCAACCGTGTTCGCGCATGATTGCACGCAGTGCGTCCAGGTATTGCTCGGTTGTGCCGTCTGGATTGTCGCATTGCCAGCACATCGCCGTTCCCTTTCGTCGTGGTTGCGCACCAGCATGCACGCAGCCTCCGACAAGTTCCCGGACGCGCACCACCGAGACCACGCCCTAAGGTCACTAGGGCCTAGCAGACTTGCTCAACCACATTGTTCAACTATCCGTTGGGCATCAAAAGCTCAGTCGCGAGAGTCTTTTGACTCGCCGCCCACGATGCCAGGACGGCTAGACCGTCAGCGGTCGGCGTGCCCGCGGCTGCGGTGTAGACGTTGAGGTGCAGGTCGGGTTCGGCGGCCAGTTCCATGGACTCGTAGTCCAGGTCGAGCCGGCCGACGATCGGGTGGTGCACACGCTTGCGTCCGGACCGCAGTACCCGCACATCATGAGATGCCCACCGCCGCCGGAATAGCTCACTGCACGTTGAGAGTTCGCCGACTAGGGCGATCAGCTCGTCGTCGTGCGGATTGCGGCCGGCTTCCATGCGTAGCTTCGCCGCGACATCACAAACGATCTGGTCGTAGTCGACGAAGAGAGATCTTGCCGCCTCGGGATCTAGATACACGAACCGCGCCATGTTCGCGGGCCGTCGGGGACCGGCCAGCACCGGTGAATACAGCGCGCGGGCAAGTTGATTCATGGCGAGCACGTCGAAGCGGGCGTTGCGGATCCATGCTGGTGCATCGGTGATGGCGTCAAGCACCTGTTGTAGCGCCGGGCGCACCGTCACGTCCGCCTTGCGACGGCGCGTACCGCTGGGATTCCCGGATCGACGCGCCAGGTGAAACAGGTGCAGACGCTCCGCCACGTCGAGCTGCAAGGCAGAAGCCACCGCGTCGAGCACGCCGGGGGAGGCGCTCGTGAGGCCGCCGCGCTCCAATCGCACGTAGTAATCGACCGATATCCCTGCTAGCAGCGCTACCTCCTCGCGCCGCAGACCTTTAACCCGGCGGTTGCCGCCGTACGCGGGCAGGGACGTCTGTTCGGGTGCGATGCGGGCGCGACGCGAGCTGAGAAACTCCCGGATCTCGGTGCGCAAATCCGTCGTGGCCATTTCCTCACCGTAGGGCAGCCCCGCAACCGAAGGGAGGTCCTGCGGGTGCCCCGGTGACTGCGCTGCCCGTGGCTCCGGTGTCCACGGCAGCCCGCGTGCACGCTTACGTGCCGGACGCGGTCGTGGCTATGCCGCCGTCGACCGGGACGATCGCGCCCGTCAGATAGGCCCCAGCCCTGCTGGCGAGGAAGACGGCGACACCTGCCATGTCGTCGTCGCGGCCGAGCCGGCGCAGGGGGGCCGACGCCGCGATCGTATCGCCCATCGCATCGAGTGTGGTCGCCATCATCTGAGACGGAAATGCTCCTGGCGCTACCGCATTCACCGTCACGTGCTGGGGTCCGAGTTCCCTGGCGAGCACCCGGGTGAGCTGATGCAGTGCTGCTTTGCTGCTGGCGTACGAGTAGTTGGGCGACTGCGCGACGTGGATGGCAGCGATGCTGCCGATGTTGATGATCCGCGCGGGGTCGTCGGGGGTGCCCGCGCTGAGTAGCGCGGGTAGCAGAGCCTGCACCAGCCAGAACGGCGATTTCAGGTTGAGGTCGATGACGGTGTCCCAGGCCTCGTCGGGGAAAGTCGCCAGCGGCTCACGCCACATCGCCCCCGCGTTGTTGACGAGGATGTCTAGGCGGTCGGAGCCTATGGTGACGACGTCGGCGAGACGCTGACACTCGTCGTGTCTGGACAGGTCGGCGGGGATCGCCTGCACCTCGCCGAACTCGGACAGCAGCTGTTGTGCCTCCGCGCAAGCGTCTGCGTTGCGTGAGCTGATGATCACGCGGGCACCTGCTTGAAGAAGCCCGCGGGCTATCATCATTCCGATCCCCCTGGTGCCACCGGTGACGAGGGCGTTCTTCCCAGTCAGATCGAAAAGCCCGGTGTGCGTGGTGAATTGGTCATCGGACATGCGTCGCCTTCCATCATTCGTTGCGCGGCGCTTCGCTCAGCAGCGAACCGGTCACAACAAATTAGGCCGCCCTTCCAAGCAGCAGGAAGATCCTGGCGATACAGGTACTGGCAGAGCCACCCCGGCGCAGTGACCTGCAATCCGCCTGACGCGCGGGCGCTCCGTGAATGCTTTCAATGACCTGTCGACTCTGCCGAACACCAGCAGCGAGATTCCGAAATGTTCCGTGAGACCCCGAGCGCCGCGTCGTCACCGCGCCATGTTGGAGAACCGCGACAAGTGCAGCTGATGCGCGACGGTGACTGTCTTGGTCGGGCCGTTACGGTGTTTGGCCAGAATGAAATCCGCCTCTCCCCCGCGCGGATCGTCCCGCTCGAAGGCGTCCGGCCGGTTCAGCAGGATCACCATGTCGGCGTCCTGCTCCAGCGATCCCGACTCACGGAGGTCGGACAGCATCGGCTTCTTGTCGGTGCGCTGCTCGGGACCACGGTTCAGCTGGCTGATCGCCACCACCGGCACCTCGAGCTCCTTGGCCAACAGCTTGAGTTGGCGCGAGAATTCGGACACCTCGAGTTGGCGCGACTCGACCTTCTTTCCCGACGACATCAGCTGCAGGTAGTCGACGACCACCAGACGCAGGTCGGCCTTCTGCTTCAGCCGGCGCGCCTTGGCGCGGATCTCCATCATCGTCAGGTTCGGCGAGTCATCGATATACAGTGGCGCCTCGCTGATTTCGCTCATCCGGCGCGCCAGGCGCGTCCAGTCGTCGTCGCTCATGCGCCCGGAACGCATGTCGGCGAGTTTGATCTTCGCCTCCGCCGAGAGCAGCCGCATGACGATCTCGGACTTGCTCATTTCCAGCGAGAAGATGACGCTGGCCAGCCGGTGCTTGATCGAGCAGGACCGCAAAAAATCCAATCCCAGTGTCGAGTTATGGGTCGGAATCATGGCGTTGCTCGCCAGGTACAGGTGGCTGTCGTTGTCCACTTCGACGCACCGCACGGGAACGCTGTTGATTGGGCGGACATCCACGATGAAGCGTGATCCGGTGCGGGCGGTTCCGGTCGCGGCCCGGCGCTCCTTGTGCAGCAGGGCCTTTCGCGGTAGTCCGAACACCGCGTCGTCGGTGGAGAACGTCAGCGTGTAGGCGATGCTGGACGATTCGCTGCGGCCTCGCACTCGCTTGGTCGAAGTTTGGCAACGATAGCCGAGGCTCACGATCAGCTCGGCGACATCGCACGCCAGCCGCTGGTTGGTAACGGCAAACTGAACGGCCCCGCCACCCGTCACGGTCCCGTCGGTGTCGAGTAGACCGGCGAGCAGCGCGCGTCGCTGCGTCTCGGATGCCCGCAGGTAGTCCATCGGAATGTGCTTGTTTCCGAGCACTCCGAGCGTCCGCAGCCGCGCCTGCAACGTCCCCACGGCGTTGTGGCAGCTCTGGCACAACCGCAGCCCGCAGGAGGGCCCGCCGCAGCGCACGCACGTGGGAACCGGCACGGGAGCGGAGACAAACCGTGCGCGGCCACCGCATGAGCGTCCGCAAGTCCGCACCTGGCTGGTGTGGGGGGTGAAATCCTTACCGCATACCACGCACTGCCGAGGAGCCGGCTCGGCATCAGCGGGAAGGCGCAGTTGGTAACGGTATCGAGCGGAGCTCGATGGGACCGCGACGAAGCCGTCGGCTTCGATCCGCATAATGAGCTCGGGATCGGCCGTGGTGATCTGGGCCGCGGCGCTGGTGCCGTCGCCGAGCCAGGCACCGAGAGTGTATGCGGGAACCAACAATTCGCGATCCGGCAGGTCGAGTGCGCGCGCGTTGACCACGCTGTGGTTCAGCCGCCGGTCCAGCGTGTTGCAGCGCACGGTGTCGGCGATCTCGGCCGTCGTTCGCACCGCCGCAAAGGTGCGCTGATTCTTATACCGGTTGTAGCCGACGGCGGCCGCCTGCGCCGACTTCCGGGACGCGCGCGTCTCGGTCAGCCACTGATGCTCCGCGTCGGCGACGATGACCGTCCCGTCGGAGAACTCCACCTCGTAACAGGGCCGGCCCAGCATCACCTCGGTGGCGGCCACCACCCGCGTCGGCAGTCCGTCGGCGCCAAGCAACTCATCACCGACCGCGACATCGCCCATCGTCGTCCAGCCGGTCGGTGTGGGCAACGGCGTATCCAATGCGAGTGCCTTGCCCACGCCAGGCCTGGCCGCCACGATGATCATCTGCCCGGCGTGCAGACCGTTGGTCACCTCGTCGAGTTCGGTGAAGCCGGTCGGCACCCCGCGCGCCACCCCGCCGTTGGAGGCGATGGCGTCGATCTCGTCCATCGTCGGCTGCAGCAGGTCCTCCAGCGGAACGAAATCCTCCGTCGTCCGCCGGTCGGCAACCTCGTAGATCTCCGCCTGCGCCCGGTCGACCACCTCGGCCACGTCGGCGCCCTCGGCGCCCGCGTAGCCGTACTGCACGACGCGCGTGCCGGCCTCCACCAGCCGGCGCAGCAGCGCCTTCTCGGCCACGATGGTCGCGTAGTAACCCGCGTTGGCGGCCGTGGGCACAGTCGAGATCAGCGTGTGCAGGTACGGCGCCCCGCCGATGCGGCGCAGCATCCCCCGGCGGTCCAGTTCCGCGGCCACGGTCACCGCGTCGGCAGGCTCGCCGCGGCCGTAGAGGTCCAAGATGGCGTCGTAAACGTTCTGGTGCGCGGGGCGGTAGAAGTCGCCGGGCCGCAACCGCTCCAGCACATCGGCGATGGCGTCCTTGCTCAGCAGCATGCCGCCCAGCACCGCCTGCTCCGCCGCGAGATCCTGCGGTGGTTGACGGCCGAAGTCCTCACTGGGCGCCGACGAATCCATGCCCGACGCCAAGTCATCGACGACCGCCATGGATCCCTCCTCCCCTGCCACGCATCCGAACGTACATTCGAAAACCGCTTTCGTCAGCGTAAGTCAAGGAGCCGACACTTTCGCCCCACAGCACTCGCACGCCATGCGCCGGGACGACGTTAGACGTTGCTGGCTAGTAGGTGAAAGGGCCGCTGTTCATGAACCTGTGCATCGTGTGTGCATATCCATCGACACCTGTGTTGAGTGGGGTGTGTAGAACCTGTGTATGAATTCAAGGGGCTCTGACATCGGTGCTGTTAAGGGCCATGTAACGCGACGAAATTCGTGTGGACAAGAATCTCTACGGCGTGTCGTCGCAGGTTACTGCGCCGGGCGTGTTGGCTTTCGGCCATATTTTCGCAGCGTTACGGCCGGGTAAATAGGGTCCGCTGAACACCCCCGGGCGATAGTTCGCTAGGACGCGCGTCCGCGACCACCCGCCATGCGGCCCGGGCGCGTGACTGCAGCACAACTAAGCCCGGCGGCGGCCGATGATGGCCGCCGCCGGGAAAGAGCAAACGCTGGAGGCTTAGCTCTCCGCGACGACCTCGAGAGCGATCTCGACATCGACCTCGGGATGCAGGTGCACGGACACCGGGTGGGTGCCGACAGCCTTGATGTGCGACTTGGGCAGCCGCACGATCCGCTTGTCCAGGTTCGGCCCACCGGCCTGCTTGATGGCCGCGACGACGTCACCGGACGTCACCGAGCCGAACAGCTTTCCGGAGTCGGCCGCGGTCCGCACCGGCAGTTGGACGGGACCCAGCGCCTGGATCGCGGCCTTGAGTTCGTTGGCGTGTGAGAGGTCGCGCACCGCCTTGCCTTCGCGGGAGCGGCGGATCTCGTCGGCCTGCTTCTGCGCACCACGCGAGGCGACGATCGCCAGACCGCGCGGGAGCAGGAAATTACGGCCGTAGCCGTCCTTGACCTCGACCGTGTCGCCGACGGTACCGAGGTGGTCGACGTCGGCCGTCAGAATCAGCTTCATCGTTTTCGTACTTTCGCTTTGGGTTCGGCGGCTATCGCGCCGAGGACGTGAAGGGCAGCAGAGCCACCTCGCGGGCATTCTTCACCGCGATCGCGATGTCACGCTGGTGCTGCACGCAGTTCCCGGTGACGCGCCGCGCCCGGATCTTGCCGCGCTCACTGATATAGGTGCGAAGCAACGCGGTGTCCTTGTAATCGATCGCTTGCCCCTTTTTCGAGCAGAAGACACACTTCCGCGTCTTGACCGGCTTTTCCGGAGCCGGACGTCGCTTGCTGGACTTAGCCATGACTGTCTTTCTTTCCGTTTCTTACTGTTGAAGTTCTTAGAACGGCGGTTCGTCGTCGCCACCGCCGAAGGACCCGGATGCCGGGGCGCTGCCCCACGGGTCGTCGGCGGGCGCGCTGCTCGCCGGCGCCGAGCCCTGACGGGACCCGCCCCCACCGCCGAAGCCGCCGCCACCGCCGCCGCCGCCGCTGCGACTGGCCTTGTTGACCTTCGCCGTGGCGTACCGCAGCGAGGGCCCGATCTCGTCGACCTCGACCTCGACGACGGTGCGCTTCTCACCTTCGCGCGTCTCGAAGGAACGCTGCTTGAGCCGGCCTGTCACGATCACGCGTGCTCCGCGGGTGAGGCTCTCGGCCACGTTCTCGGCGGCCTCCCGCCAGATGTTGCATCGCAGGAAGAGCGCCTCGCCGTCCTTCCATTCCCCGCTCTGGCGGTCATAGATTCGCGGGGTCGACGCCACGGTGAAATTCGCGACGGCGGCACCGGACGGGGTGAACCGCAGTTCGGGGTCGGCGGTCAGATTTCCGACAACGGTGATAGTGGTGTCACCAGCCACAGTTTCCTCCTCGTTCCGCCTGCTACTCGCTTCTCCGACGGTGAATGGCACGTATCCTCGCTGAGCCTACGCAAGTCCACCGACCGTGGGCCCGCGACTCAGCCACGGGTGTTAGTGCTTGTCGGTGCGCATCACCTTGGTGCGCAATACCGACTCGTTGAGGCTCAGCTGGCGGTCGAGCTCGGAGACCGTCGCCGGCTCCGCCTTCAGGTCGACGACGACATAGATGCCTTCGGCGTGCTTGGCGATCTCGTAGGCCAGCCGGCGCCGGCCCCAGATGTCGACCTTTTCGACGGTCCCGCCGTCTTTCCGGACGACGTTCAGGAACGTCTCCAACGACGGAGCAACGGTGCGCTCGTCGAGCGTGGGGTCAAGAATGACCATGATTTCGTATGGACGCATGGAAACCTCACCACCTCCTCTGGTCTGCACGGCCACGGTCGTTCCGTGGCAGGAGGGTCGCCTGCGTCGGCAACCGCACAAGGCTACCGGATGGGCGCGGCGGCCTCCAAAAGCGCGACGAATCCGGGCCCTCGAGCAACCCGGCTACTGCCGGGCGTCCAAGTATTCGGTGGCCCTGTCGACCGTCGCCTGATCGGCCTTGGCCAGGGCACCCGAATCGAAGGGCGGCTGCGGGTCGTATTCGATGAGCAGCTGAGCGGCCTGGGCGGCCTGGCGGTCGACCAGGAGCTCGACCAGCCGCAAGGCCATGTCGATGCCGCTGGACACCCCCGCCGCGGTGATGAGCCGCTGCGGCAGGTGCTCGACGACCCGGTCCGGCACGTACCGGGCGCCGAGCTCGTTGAGCAGGTCCCTGGCGCGCCAGTGCGTCGTGGCGGTGAGCCCGTCGAGCAAGCCGGCGGCGGCCAGCAGCAGCGCACCGGTACACACCGAGGTGGTGAAGGTCGTCGTCGGGTGTACGGCTTGTAACCATTCGCGGATGGTGTTGTCGTGGATCAGCCGGCGCGTGCCGATCCCGCCGGGGACCAGCACCACGTCCGGCGAGGTGACCTCGTCGAATCTCGCGTCGCAGCTGAGGCCGAGCATCCCGTTTTCCGTGCGCACCTCGCCCCGGCGGTGGCCGATGAACACCACCTCGACCGACGGGATGCGTTGCAACACTTCGTAGGGCCCCACCGCGTCGAGCGCGGTCACCCGGGGGAATAACGGGACGGCGACGAGCGTCATGGCGCCACGCCGGCCGGCACCGGGGACTCGATCTCGGGCGCCGGCGCGCGGCGCGTGCCGGCCGGTCGTAGCCAGTCCGGCAGCCACCGGGGCGGGGCGTCGGGCGCGCGATCGAACGGACCGCCCGACGGATCGTCCACCCGGCCGTTCCAGCGCACCAAGTCTTCGTCGGGCCGGTAGATCTGACGGATCACCAAGGCGCACAGCCCAATTACGGCGATGTCGCGCAGCAACACCGTCGTCGTGAAGAATTGCTCCGGCAGCGAGCGGTTCGGGTTGCCGTATAGGTAGTACATCCGCGGCACCCACACCACCGCATCGATGGTCATCCACGCCAGCAGGATCCGGCGATGCGGCAAGGCCAGCACCGCCAGCGGCACCAGCCAGAGCGAGAACTGCGGGCTCCACACCTTGTTGGTCAACAGGAAAACGGCCACCACCAAGAAAAGCAGCTGCGCCAGCCGCGGCCGCTTCGGAGCGGTCAGCGCGACGTATGCGATTGCCGCACAACCGGTTACGAACAGGACCGTGACCACGGTGTTCAGCACGGCGGGCGGCTCCCAAAACCCGAGTTTGGCGTCGAACCCGTGCCAGCCGGTGAACGATTTCACCACGTTGTAGAGCGAGTCCATGTCGTCGCCGCGGCGGGTATTGAGCCGGAAGAACTCCGACCAGCCGCGGGGAAACAGCACCAACACCGGCAGGTTGACCAACAGCCAGGTGGCCGCGGCGGTTACCGCCGTTCGAGCCAGAGCGCGGTAGCGCCCCGTCCGGATCGCCAGGACCGCCATGGGACCCAGGAACAACAACGGATACAGCTTGGCCGCGGCGCCCAATCCGATCAGCACGCCGGCCGGCACCGGTTTGCGCCGCGCCCAGGCCAGCACTCCGGCCATCGCGAATGCCGTTGCCAGCGCGTCGAAATTGGTGAAGATCTGGAAGATCAGCAGCGGCGACGCGGCCACCAGGGCCGCATCCCAAATCCGGCGCCCCGCCAGGCCGGCCGTCGCCCAGACGGTGGCGAGCCAGGCCAGCGCCAGACCGAACGCGGCGACGTTGAAGAACATCACCACCTCGGCGACCACCGGCAGCGGAGCCACCTTGCTCAGCGCGGTGTAGGTCTTCGCCAAAGCCATCGACACGTACTGATACATCCCGGTCAGCACCGGATACTCCATGTAGCGCACCGCGGGCCGGCCGTCGTAGCGGGTCTGCGGGGTACCGCTGCCGTCGGTCTCGACCCAGCTCGACTTGTACGGAAACTTCCCCTGGCTCAACAGCTCCGCGCCATACAGCGGAACGGTATCCGAGTAGCACAGCTCGTAGTACGCGCGTTGGTTCTCCCAGTTGGCTACCCGCTGATCGCCGGTCCCGGTGCCGGTGCTCTGCAGGCAGGCGGCCTTGGTCGACCAGCCGAGCGCCAGGAACACCAGTCCGATCAAGAACATCACCCGCAGTGGCGTCATCACCCGGGCACGCCCGATCAGCGCGTGCCTGCCCACCGGCCCCCCGGCGACTTCTGCCAGTGCGGCGCCCAGTGAGTCGGTGCGGCTCGGGCAGTCGCGGTTGTCGACGCTACGCAGATCGCCGGCGAGCGGCTCTGGAGAAATGGTGGTGCTGCGATGCTCGGCCCCGGTCACGGCGGTGGCTGGCCAGCCGGCGCGGGAGCTTGCGGACCACCCGGCGGGACGCCCGACTCGGGACCGCCAGGGCCGCCACCGCCCGGCGGTGCCGGGCCAACAGTGACCGTCGTGGGCGGGCCGACCGGGATCGTGATGCCCGGCGCCACCTCGACGGTGGGCTGAATAACGGTCACCGAGGGCGCGGGCGGCGGAGGTGGCGGCGCCGGGACCCCCGCGTATCCGCCGATTTCGGTCGGCTTGGGGAAGGATTCGTTGGAGGTGCCCTTCAGGGCGCCGTCCATCGTCGACTTCCAGATGTCCGACGGCAGCCCGGAGCCGTAAACCGGTGCGCCCGAGGCGGTTACGAGCGGCACATCACCTTTGGCGGTGCCCACCCACACGGCCGTCGACAGCGACGGCGTGTACCCGACCATCCAGGCGTCCTTATCGGCGGTGGTGTCACCCAGCTGCGTGGTGCCCGTCTTGGCCGCCGACGGCCTGCCGCCGGATAAGGAGTGCCCGCGCGAGTAGCTGGCGATCGGCTCCATGGCCGCGGTGACGTTGTCGGCGACGGCCTTGGGGATGCGCTGCTCGCCGTTGTTGTCGGACTTGCTCGCGTCGAAGAGCACCTGCCCTTCGGAGTTGACGACCTTCTGCACGAAATGCGGCCGGTGGTACACGCCGGAGGCGGCCAACGTGGCGTACGCCGAGGCCATGTCGATCACCCGGGTCTGGTACTGCCCCAGCACGATTCCGTTGTTGGGTGGCCCGCCCTTGCCGTCCTCGGACAGCGTGTGGTCCACGCCGGGGAAGCTGGTCGCGATACCGGCCTGGTGCGCGGCGTCCGCGACGGCCTGCGGTCCGCCCTTGAGCTTGAGCATCAGCCGGTAATAAGAGGTGTTCAGCGATTGCTTGAGGGCCTGGGCGATGTTGCACGTCCCGCAGCCCTCGCCGTCGACGTTCGTGATCTTGATGCCGTCGACGGTCAGCGGCGAACTGTCGACCTGATATCCCAGACCGATCCCCTGCTCGAGCGCGGCGACCAAGGCGAACACCTTGAACGACGAACCGGTCTGCAGACCCGCCTGCGCGAAGTCGAAACCCTGGGCGTCCGCACCGCCGTAGTACGCGCGTATCGACCCGTCGTGCGGGTCGATCGACACCACCGCCGACCGCATGTCGGGGTCTTGTCCGTCAAGGTATTTCGATACCGCCTTCTCGGCGGCCTGCTGGGCTTTCGGGTCGATGGTGGTGGTGACCTGTAGGCCCTGCGTGTTCAGAGTCCGCTCGTCGATGTTGAACAGCTCCATCAACTCTTTGGTCACCTGGCGCTCGATCAGCCCGTTGGGTCCCGTCGTCTGGTTCTCCGCGCGGGCCTGATCGGGCGGCACCGTCTGCGGGAACTCCTGCGCGGCACGGTCATTTGACGACAGCGCCTTGGTCTCCACCATGCCGTCGAGCACCCAGTTCCAACGGGCCCGGGCCCCCTGCGGATCGACGGCCGGGTCGAGTGACGACGGCCGGCGGATCAGCGCCGCCAGGAGCGCCCCCTCCGAGACGGTCAACTGCTCGACGGGCTTGTTGAAGTACGCCTTGGCAGCGGCGGAGATGCCGTAGGCGCCCCGGCCGAAATAGATGATGTTCAGGTAAGCCTGCAGCACATCGTCTTTCGACCACTCCCCCGACATCTTGGTGGCGATCACCAGTTCCTTGGCCTTGCGCATCAGGCCGCTGACGCCGTGTTGAGCCGAGCCCACCAGCGCGTTCTTCACGTATTGCTGCGTGATGGTCGACCCGCCCTGCAGATCGCCGTTGCCGAACAGGTTGTTGTTCACCGCCCTGGCAAAGCCGCTGAAATCGAACCCCGGGTTCGAGTAGAAATTGCGGTCCTCGGCGGCGATCACCGCCTGGCGCACGTGGACCGGCACCTGGCTGATGTTGACGTCAACCCGATTGCCTTCGGGCGGAATGATTTTGGCGATCTCTGACCCGTCGCTGGCGAGGATGGTGGAGACCTGGTTGGTGCGCAAATCGCCCGGCTTGGGGATGTCGACGATGAAGTACGCCATGGCGAACGTGACGATCGGCAGGAGCACGAGCACCGCCGCCGACAGGTAGGCCGCGCGGCGCACCCACAACCAGTTGATCTGCTGGGTCCAGTGGACGTCACGCGGCGGCCGGGGCCCGAAACCGTCCGGCCCACCGCGGCGACCCCCCGGACCGAGCGGCGGTGGCGGCCCTTCCGGCGGCCGGCCTCCCGATGGTGGCCCTGCGCGGCGCGGAGGTGTCCGGCTGTCCAGCGCGGCCTTGACCTCCTGGATCGCGTCCCGCTGCACGGGCGTCGATGAAGGGCTGTCGAGCGCGGCTTTGACTTCCTCGATGCTGGGATCGGGCCGCCGAGGCGACCGGTCATCGACGACCGGCGGAAGGATCGTGGTCAGCCGGTCATCGGGCGGAACCCCTCGGCGTTGGCCGGCGGCCGACGGCGCGCCACGCGGGCGCTCGCCGCTTCCATGTTTTCCCACCCGCTCAGTCGCCGACCCATCCGCGTCGCCGGACGACTGGTTGTGGCGTCCGTCGTTATTCAATGGCCGTGCGCGCGCCGTTTCGCGCCGTCCGCGTACCGCGGGTGCCCTTGGGAGGGCGCGCCGCTCCGAGCACGTACGACTTGACCAGATGATTCCACTCGCAGGTTCGGCATACCTCCACCACGTGGACGGCGAACTCCTCGAATCGGGTCGCCAGCATGACCAACTCTTCGGCGGTGCGTGCCGAGCCCGATACCGGACCGAGGTGTTCACCGAACACCCACGACACCAGAGTCAGCTGCTCCTTGCGGCAGATCGGGCACATGACCTGGCTTGGTTTCCCGTGAAACTTGGCGGCCCGCAGCAGATAAGGGTTCGCGTCACACACCTCCGACACGCCCGTGCGGCCCGAGTACACCTCGGCCAGCAGTGCTCGCCGCCGGAGCGCGTAGTCCACCACTTGTCGCTGCAGTCGCACGCCCACCAGAGTACGTCGCCATCCGGACCACCGATACGCAACCAAACCCGTCGCGGCCCGAGCCGAGTACAGGCGGGTGAATTCTGTGCCGGACCGGGGCCGGACTCTACGATCATCCCCGTGGCGAAATGGCTCGGGACGTCGTTGGGCGGCGCTGTGGCGGCGAACACCCGCGCCAAAGACATCAACCGGCAGGACGCTTGCAAGATCCTCGACAACGCCCTGACCGACGGCGAGCTCTCCATGGAGGAGCACCGGGAACGGGTCAGCGCGGCCACCAAGGCGATCACGCTCGGCGATCTGCAGGCCCTGGTGACCGACCTGCAAACCGACAGCAGCGCGCTTCAGACGCCGGTGGTCAAAGCCCGGCCGGTGCCGCCGAAGCTCCGCGGTTGGGGGGTTCTTGCCGCCGCCTTCGTCGTCTCGGTGCTACTGGGCGTCGGCATCGGGTGGGGCATGTACGGCAACACCCAATCACCGCTGGACTTCACCACCGACCCCGGAGCCAAGCCCGACGGTGTCGGCCCCGTGGTGCTGACCCCGCCCACCCAACTGCATTCGGTCGGCGGGCTGACGGGCCTGATCGAGCAAACACGCAAACGGTTCGGCGACGCGGTGGGCTATCGACTCGTGATCTACCCGACCTACGCCGTCCTCGACCGGCCGGACCCCTCCGACGATCGCCGGGTGCTGGCCTACACCTACCGCGGGGGCTGGGGCGACCCGAGCAGCTCGGCCAAAAGCTCCGCGGACGCTCCCATTGCGGTTGACCTGAGCAAGTTCGACGTCACGGCGACGGTGGGCATCATGCGGGGCGCCCCGCAGACCCTCCACATGAAGCCGTCGGACGTCAAGACCGAGTACCTGAACATCGAACCGGCGACGGACCCCACCACCCCCGGCGCGCTCTCGCTATCGCTGTATGTCTCGAGCGACTACGGTGGTGGCTACATCGTCTTCGCAGGTGACGGCACCGTCAAGCAACTCAATCTGCCGTCTTAGCCGGCCGGTCCCCGGCGCGATTCGATGTCGGCGCACCCGAACCAATAGCGGACGAACTTTCGGTGGTGTTGTGGCGAATATATCGAGACGATACGATTACGCGAGGCGTCGAACCGTCGTAACCAACCGTGCAAAGGGGGTGATTCGATGCTTGAGCTCGCCATCCTGGGCCTTCTCATCGAATCGCCGATGCATGGTTACGAGTTGCGCAAACGGCTGACCGGCCTCCTCGGTGCGTTTCGTGCGTTCTCGTACGGTTCGCTGTACCCGGCCCTCCGGCGGATGCAGGCCGAAGGGTTGATCGCCGAGGACGCCGCCCCGGCCGGAACGCCCGTTCGGCGGGCCCGGCGCGTCTACCAGCTAACTGACGAGGGCCGTCGGCGCTTCGCTGAGCTGGTGGCCGACACCGGCCCGCACAACTACACCGACGACGGCTTCGGGGTGCACCTGGCGTTCTTCAACCGGACTCCGGCGGAGGCGCGGATGCGCATCCTGGAAGGCCGCCGCCGTCAGGTCGAGGAGCGGCGAGAAGGCCTGCGCGAAGCCGTGGCGCGGGCCAGTAACTCGTTCGACCGCTACACCCGCCAACTTCACCAACTGGGGCTCGAGTCCAGTGAGCGCGAAGTGAAGTGGCTCAACGAGCTCATTGCTGCGGAGCGGGCGATGCCCGGCCTCTCCGAGCAGACGTAAAACCCCTGCACGAAATTCATCAGCTGCGACACAGAGTTATGGAGTTAGGAGAACGCCCTTATGAGTGACCAGAACGCGCCAATCGCGTCGACGGAGGTACGAGTCGCCATTGTCGGCGTCGGTAACTGCGCGTCTTCGCTGGTACAGGGCGTCGAGTACTACCAGAACGCCGACGAGAACAGCACCGTGCCCGGCCTGATGCACGTCAAGTTCGGCCAGTACCACGTGCGCGACGTCAAGTTCGTCGCCGCGTTCGACGTGGACGCCAAGAAGGTCGGCTTCGACCTGTCCGACGCGATCTTCGCCTCCGAGAACAACACGATCAAGATCGCCGACGTGCCGCCCACCAACGTGGTCGTGCAGCGCGGCCCGACGCTGGACGGAATCGGCAAGTACTACGCCGACACCATCGAGCTGTCCGACGTCGAGCCGGTCGACGTGGTCAAGGCGCTCAAGGACGCCGAGGTCGACGTGTTGGTGTCCTACCTGCCGGTGGGCTCGGAAGAGGCCGACAAGTTCTACGCCCAGTGCGCCATCGACGCCGGCGTGGCGTTCGTCAACGCGCTGCCGGTGTTCATCGCCTCGGACCCGGTGTGGGCCAAGAAGTTCGCCGACGCGGGCGTGCCGATCGTGGGCGACGACATCAAGAGCCAGGTCGGCGCCACCATCACCCACCGCGTGATGGCCAAGCTGTTCGAGGACCGCGGCGTGCAACTGGACCGCACCATGCAGCTCAACGTCGGCGGCAACATGGACTTCCTCAACATGCTCGAGCGCGAGCGGCTGGAGTCCAAGAAGATCTCCAAGACGCAGGCCGTCACCTCCAACCTGCAACGCGAGTTCAAGACCAAAGACGTGCACATCGGCCCGTCCGACCACGTCGGCTGGCTCGACGACCGCAAATGGGCGTACGTGCGCCTGGAGGGTCGCGCCTTCGGCGACGTGCCGCTGAACCTGGAGTACAAGCTCGAGGTGTGGGACTCGCCGAACTCGGCAGGCGTCATCATCGACGCGGTGCGGGCGGCCAAGATCGCCAAGGACCGCGGCATCGGCGGCCCGGTCATCCCGGCGTCGGCCTACCTGATGAAGAGCCCGCCGCAGCAGCTGCCCGACGACGTCGCGCGCACGCAGCTCGAAGAATTCATCATCGAGGGCTGACTCGGTTCGACCTACCGACCCGCGGGCGTAACGCCACGGCGATTTCTCCTTTGGATTCGCCGCAGCGTTACGCTCGCGGTCGTTGCAGCCGATTCGTCGCGCCCCTGCAGCGAATGGCGTTGCGGCAGAAGCACGAATGATTACCGATCGCCCCATCGGATGGCCGAGCGACGCACCCCTTCTGGCCCGCCGATGGCCGACGTCGTTACGGCCTCTAAGCGGCGGCGCTAGTGTCTGTAGATCGTGACCGAAATCTCCGGAGACGAACTGGACGGACTGTCTGAGTTCTCGCTGCTGCACGAGAACGCCGAGCAGGCCGGGGTCGAGGGTCCGCTGCCCGACGTCCAGCGGGTCGAATCGGGCACGGCCGAGGGCAAAATCAGCGCGCTGCGCTGGGGTGCCTCTCCCCCGCGGATCGTCTTTCTGCACGGCGGCGGGCAGAACGCGCACACCTGGGACACGGTCATCGTCGGCCTCAGCGAGCCCGCGCTGGCCGTAGACCTTCCCGGGCACGGCCATTCGGCATGGCGCGAGGACGGTGACTACTCGCCACAGATCAACGCCGACGCCCTGTTGCCGGCACTACGCGAACACGCCTCCGACGCCGATCTCGTCGTGGGCATGTCGCTGGGCGGCTTGACCGCGTTACGGCTGGCCGCCGTGGCGCCCGAACTCGTCAACGAGCTGGTCTTGATCGACGTCACCCCTTCGGCGCTGCAGCGGCACTCGGAGATGACCAAGGAACAGCAGGGCACGGTGGCGTTGATGCACGGGGAACGCGAATTCCCAAGCTTCCAGGCCATGCTGGACCTGACGATCGCCGCGGCGCCACACCGCGAGGTGAAGGCGCTGCGCCGCGGCGTGTTTCACAACTCGCGCCGGCTGGACAACGGCAACTGGACGTGGCGCTACGACGCCATCCGCAAGTTCCCCGACTTCGACGTCCTGTGGGAGGACGTGGACAAGCTGTCGGCGCCGATCACACTTATCCGCGGCGGCAAATCGGGATTCGTCAGCGACGACGACGCGGCCGAACTCAGCCGTCGCACAAAGCATTTCCGCGCGGCGCACGTCGTCGAGGATTCCGGTCATTCCGTGCAAAGCGACCAGCCCCTCGCCCTCATCGGTCTGCTGCGCGGGGTGCTCGACGCGGGTTGAGCCTACGGTGGTCTCATGAGCCCTGACCGCCCCATCCGCATCGGCGTGCAACTGCAGCCTCAGCACGCGCCGCAGTATCGCCAAATCCGGGACGCCGTGCGTCGCTGCGAGGACATCGGCGTCGACATCGCCTTCAACTGGGACCACTTCTTCCCCCTCTACGGCGATCCCGACGGTGCGCATTTCGAATGCTGGACGATGCTCGGGGCGTGGGCCGAGCAGACCTCGCGCATCCAGATCGGCGCGCTGGTCACGTGTAACTCGTACCGGAATCCTGAGCTGCTGGCCGACATGGCCCGCACGGTCGATCACATTTCCGACGGCCGGCTTGTGCTGGGGATCGGCTCGGGCTGGAAGCAGAAGGACTATGACGAGTACGGCTACGAGTTCGGCACCGCGGGCAGCCGCCTCGACGACCTCGCGGGCGCGCTCCCCCGGATTAAGGCACGGCTAGCGAAACTGAACCCCCGGCCGACCCGCGAAATCCCGATCCTGATCGGCGGGGGCGGTGAGCGCAAGACGCTGCGACTGGTCGCCGAATACGCCGACCTGTGGCACAGTTTCACCTCCGCCGACGAGTTCCCGGCCAAGGCGGACGTCCTGGCCCGGCATTGCGCCGACGTCGGCCGCGACCCGGCGAGCATCGAGCGCTCGGCCGCCGTGCAGGACGGCGGCGGGCTGGTCGACAATGCCGAGAAGCTTGTCGGCCTCGGAGTCACGCTGCTGACCGTCGCGTGCGACGGACCGGAGTACAACCTCGGCGCGGCGGAAGCACTGTGCCGGTGGCGGGATAGTCGTTAACCCCGTCGCCGACCATTTATCGGTGAAACCCCGGAAAATACGAGCCCACTCGTGAGAAACTTCTCGCGCTGATGACCGCATCGGGTTTGTTTGAAAGAGACTCAACGACGAAATGCCGAAGAAATACGGGGTCAAAGAAAAGGACCTGGTTGTTTCGCACATCCTGCACCTCTTGCTGACGGGCAAGTTGCGCACCGGTGACCGCGTCGATCGCAATGAGATCGCGCTGGGGCTGGGCGTAAGCCGCGTCCCCATTCAAGAGGCGCTGGTCCAACTCGAACACGACGGCATTGTCTCCACCCGCTATCACCGCGGGGCGTTCGTCGAGCGGTTCGACGAAGCCACCGTCCTCGAACACCATGAGCTCGAGGGTCTGCTCAACGGCATCGCGTCCGCGCGCGCGGCCACCAGCCCCACCCCGCGGATTCTGGGTCAGCTCGACGCCTTCATGCGATCACTGCGCACCGCGAAGGATTCGCGGGCCTTCTGCGACATCGCCGCGGAGTACCGGCGCACCATCAACGACGAATACGCCGGACCAAGGCTGCACGCCACGATCCGCGCGTCGCAAAACCTGGTGCCCCGGGTGTTCTGGCTGATCTATCAGGGCAGCCGCGAAGAGATGCTGCCGTTCTACGAAGACGAGACGTCCGCGATACACCGGCGCGACCCCGAGGCCGCCCGGGCCGCATGCGTCGGCCGCTCCTACCTGATGGCCCAGACCATGCTGGCCGAACTCTCGAGGCGCAGGGTGTTCACCGCACCCGACGACGTGAGCCCCGTGGTGCCCGAGCCGCTCGAGGTGCTCGTCGACGCCGAAGCCGTAGGCGTCGCGGCGTCGCTGGCGCTGTAAAGCACGCTCACCCGACGGAGCGGCCGCCCTGTCGATACGGTGGCAGGGATGAATGCGCGCGTGGACCGGCGTACCCAGCGCCGCGCAAGGCTGTTCGGACTGGCCGCGACGACGGTGCTGGTGTGCGGCATGGCATTAGGCGGGCCGGCCGCGCCGGCGGCTGCCGACTGGAATCAATGCGCGCCGGCCGGCTTGGACAGCGCAAGGGCCCTGCCCAAAGATCTGACCGAGACCCAGCCCACGCCCCGGGAAGACCGGGACACCACACAATCCGTCGAACCGCTCACCGCGGTTGACGTCGGAGCGCTCGGGCTCGGTACGCCGGGCGTGCTGACGGTGGGCACGCTGTCGGATGCGCCACCCAACATCTGCATCAATCCCACCGGCGAATTCAGCGGCTTCGACAATTTGCTGCTTCGCGCCATCGCCGACAAGCTGCATCTGCAGTTGCGCTTCGTCAGCACCGACTTCTCCGCGTTGCTCGCCCAGGTGGCGTCCCGGCGCTTCGACGTCGGATCGGCGTCGGTGAAAGCGACCGACCAACGCCGGCACACCGTCGCGTTCACCAACGGTTACGACTTCGGCTTCTACTCCCTGGTGGTGCCCCCGGGCTCACCGATCCACAAGTTCAGCGACCTGGCCGCCGGCCAGCGCATCGATCTGCCGGGTCTTGAGGCTGGCGTACAGGGTTGCGAAGCCGGGATACTTCACCGGCTGCAGATGCAGGGTGTCGACGACGTATGACTCCTCGACGGTGCCCTGGACGACGCCGATGCGCTGGCCGGCGGCCAGGTCGCTGAACTTGTGGATCGGTGAGCCCGGGGGCACCACCAGGGAGTAGAAGCCG
>NZ_LZKF01000209.1:0-11496 GCF_001672665.1 Mycobacterium sp. E2238
AGCACACCAACCCGCACCCGCAGAAGCGGGACATGGACGGCGGCAAGTACAGCTGGGTGATGTCGCCGCGCTGGTTCCACGGGTGGCGCCGGTCCACCGCGTTGCCCAGGGGATCGGTCTTGACGAACATCTCCTGCTCGGTCCAGTCGTCGTAATACGAACTGCCCAAAAGGATCCGAATGCCGAGGTTGATGTCCACCAGCGAGTGGGTGAGCAGTTTGCCGTCGACCACCACGCCCGGGGTCACGAACATGGCGTTGCCCCAGCGCTCCATGTCCTTGTATGCGAAGTTGCACACCTCGGGATCCTGGAAGGAGCCCCAGCAGCCGAGCAGGGTGCGGCGCAGCCCGACCTTCTCGTAGCCCGGCAGCGCCTCATAGAAGAAGTCGAACAGGTCGTCGTGCATGGGCACGACCTTCTTCATGAACTCCACGTAGCGCATGAGCCGGGTCATGTAGTCGGTCATCAGCTGAATCGTCGCGACGGTGCCGACCCCACCGGGGTACAGCGTGGACGGGTGCACGTGGCGACCCTCCATGAGGCAGAACATCTCTCGCGTCCAGCGGCTGACGGCCAGCGCCTCGCGGTAGAACTCGCCGGTGAACGGGTTGAGCGAGCGCATGATGTCGGCGATGGTCCGGTACCCGTGGGCGTCGGCCTGCGGCGCGGGCGTCTTCTCCGCCAGGGAAAGCACACTCGGATTGGTCTCGGACACCATCTTCTCGCAGAAGTCGACCCCGACCAGGTTCTCCTGAAAGATGTTGTGGTCGAACATGTATTCCGCGGCCTCGCCGAGGTTGACGATCCACTCACCGAGGTGCGGTGGCTTGACGCCGTACGCCATGTTCTGCGCGTAGCACGAGCAGGTGGCGTGGTTGTCGCCGCAGATACCGCAGATGCGGCTGGTGATGAAGTGGGCGTCGCGAGGATCTTTGCCCTTCATGAAGATCGAGTAGCCGCGGAATATCGACGAGGTGCTGTGGCACTCGACGACTTCGCGGTTCTCGAAGTCGATCTTGGTGTAGATGCCCAAGCTGCCCACGATCCTGGTGATGGGGTCCCAGGCCATGTCGACCAGTTGGCCGGGTTCCCGCTTGGCGTGGGTGGGCTCCGGAATGATGGTTGTCATCGCACTTCTTCTTCCCGCTGTGGGCTCTTGAGCTCGAGGGCTCAGATTGGAGAACGAAGCGCGCCCACCTGGTAGGTGACCTACCAGGTGCGGCGCGCTCCGGTGGTGAGTTGGTTACCGTTGTGACGCCACCGCGGTTCCTTGTCGACGGTGCGCGCCGTGATGCCCCGCAGACTGCGGATCACGGTTCCGTACAGGCCCGACGCGGTCGTGGAGACCTTGCCGCCCGGCGGCTCGTCCATGAAGGGCATGAACTTGTCGGGGAATCCCGGCATCGTGCAGCCGATGCAGATCCCACCCACGTTGGGGCAGCCGCCGACACCGTTGATCCATCCCCGCTTGGGCACGTTGCACTTGACGACGGGACCCCAACAGCCAAGCTTGACAATGCATTTCGGCGAGCCGTATTCGGTGGCGAAGTCGCCCTGCTCGTAGTATCCGGCCCGGTCGCAACCCTCGTGGACGGTGTTGCCGAACAACCACGCAGGACGCAGCGCGTCGTCGAGCGGAATCATCGGCGCCTGGCCCGTCGCCATGTAGAGCAGGTAGGTCAGCGTCTCCGACAGGTTGTCTGGATGGATGGGGCAACCGGGCACGCACACGATGGGAATGCCGGCCTTGCTCTTCCAGTCCCACCCCAGGTAGTCGGGCACCCCCATCGCGCCCGTCGGGTTACCGGCCATGGCGTGGATGCCGCCGTAGGTGGCGCAGGTCCCGACCGCCACGATCGCGGTGGCCTTGGGCGCCAGCCGGTCGAGCCACTCGCTGGTGGTCATCGGCTGGCCGGTGGCCGGGTCGTTGCCGAACCCGCACCAGTAGCCCTCTTCCTTGATCTTCTCGTTGGGGATCGAGCCCTCGACGACGAGGACGAAGGGTTCGAGCTCACCGCGGTCGGCTTTGAAGAACCATGAGAGGAAGTCGTCCGCGCCTCCGCTGGGTCCGCACTCGAAATCGATGAGCGGCCAGTGCACGGCGACCTTCGGAAGCCCCGGTAACGCCCCCAGGGCAATCTCCTCAACAGTGGGTTGGGTGGCGGCAGTCAACGCCACCGAATCGCCATCACAACTGAGCCCCGCATTAATCCATAGGACATGGATCAATGTTTCTTCCGCTTTGACTGCTGCTTCTGTTGGCATGCTGCAGCTTTCCGGGGCCGGGCTGGGGCCCCTGCGCTACCGGAGTCGACCGTCGGCCCACTTGCGCAGCGCTAATTTCTGGGTCTACTCTTCACCGCCCAGCGTGTCAACGCCTCTGCGGCACCAAGTAGTTAGACAACCGTTGCATACCCTTTCGCGCCGCTCGGGGCGGCAATCGTCGGCCGCGCCGATGCCGCGACATATGCAAAAGCCTTGCAAGTGCGGACCCGTCAGGCCGGCGCGTTCGCGGCGAATCGTCGCAGCCAGCCGAACCAGGCGCCCATCCCCGCCCCCGTCCGCGCACTGAGCGGCAGGATCGTCGCCGTCGCATTGACCTTGCGCACGTGGGCGATGTACTCGTCGACATCGACGTCGAGGTACGGAACCAAGTCAATCTTGTTGAGTAACACCACATCCACCGAGCGGAACATCACCGGGTACTTCAGCGGCTTGTCCTCGCCCTCGGTCACGGAGTAGACCATGGCCTTGGCGTGCTCGCCCACGTCGAACTCGGCCGGGCAGACCAGATTGCCCACGTTCTCGATGATCACCAGGTCCAGCGCGGGCAGGTCGAGACCCGGCAGTGCGCGGTTCACCATCGGCGCGTCGAGATGGCACTCGCCACCAAAACCATTGCTGGTGTTGAGCAGTGACACCTGGGCGCCTCGACCGCTGAGCTTGGCCGCGTCCAGGTCGGTGGCGATATCGCCCTCGATCACCCCGATGGCAAGCTCACCGGCGAGCTCGTCGAGCGTGGCCTGCAGAACGGTCGTCTTGCCCGATCCCGGCGAGCTCATCAGGTTGAGGGTGCGCACCCCGCTGCTCTCGAACGCCGCGCGGTTGGCATCGGCGAGCAAGTCGTTCTCCGCGAAGATCGCCTCCAGCACGTCGACCCGCTGCTTGCCGGTCTGGTATTGGCCATGATCGCCGTGGCGGTGATCCGGGTCGTCGTGCTCGTGGGTGTGCACGGTCCCGTCGTCATGCAGATGGAATCTACCCATGTCAAATCCGTTCGGGGCGAGTCGGTTTCACGAGACGTCCAACGACGTCACCAAGAATTCGTTGCCGCGCAACACCTCGACGTCGGAGCTATCGCACTCGGGGCACCAGATCGACCAGGCCGACGTGATCTCCGATTGCCGGCCGCACGCTCGGCAGCGCACCTCGGCGCCGACGCACTCGAGTTCCAGCTCGGCGCCGGGCATGTCCTCGGCGTCGCGCACGAGTGTCCAGCAGAACGACAGCGACTCGGGCACCACCTGGCGCAGCGCCCCGATCCGCACGCGCACCACGTCGACGTGCCGACCGTCGGCATGCGTCTTGACCACACCGGCGATCGCTTCGCACAGCGACAGCTCGTGCACAGCCGATCACCTGCATCCGCGCGCAGCGAGGCTCATGAGCACTGTTCTACACCGAAGGCCCAGGATGCGCAGCCGCTCTCAGGGCTCGCTGTTCAGGACGTCCACTTCTGTTCGAGGCGCCCGTAGCGCCAGACGAGCAGCGCCACCGCCCAGGTGACGACGAACGCGCCGACGATGAAATAGCCGACGGCGCCCAGGTCCAGCCGACCGATCCAGCTCCAGAACGCGCCCCGCCAGCCGAACTGCTCGGCGAACAGGGTGAGCAGTTCGACGCTGCCGATCAGCAGCGCGACGATCACCGACAGCGCGGTGATGGTGATGTTGTAGTAGATCTTGCGCACCGGATTCGAAAACGCCCAGCCGTAGGCGAAGTTCATGAACGAGCCGTCGATGGTGTCCAGGAGGCACATGCCCGCGGTGAACAGCACGGGCAGACACAGGATGGCGTACCACGGCAACCCGGCGGCCGCGCTGGTGCCCGCCAGTACCAGCAGCGCGATCTCGGTGGCGGTATCGAAGCCGAGCCCGAACAGCAGCCCGACCGGGTAGGAGTGCCACGACTTGGTGACCGATTTGGTGAAGCGGCGCAGGAATCGGTTCATCAGGCCCCGGTTGTCCAGGTGCCGTTCCAGCTCTGCCCCGTCGGTGTCGGGGTCATAACCACCGCGGCGCACCCGGGCGAACACCCGCAGGATGCCCACCAGCACCACGACGTTGAGGAGGGCGATCGCGTAGAGGAACACACCGGAGACGCCCGTGCCGATGAGTCCCGTGTAGTGATGCAGCTTCGAGGAGTCATCACGGACCGGCCCCACGATCGTCTTGACGCCGGACGCCAGCAGGAGCGCCAGCACGAAGACCACCGTGGAATGGCCCAGCGAGAAGAAGAATCCGACCGCAAGCGGCCGCTGCCCGTCGTTCATCAGTTTGCGGGTGGTGTTGTCGATGGCGGCGATGTGGTCCGCGTCGAACGCGTGCCGCATTCCCAGGGTGTAGGCCGTCAGCCCGACACCGACCCCGAATGCCTTGCCGCCCAGGCTGAATTGCGCCGGGGCCACGAAGGTCACCAAGGTGAACCAGCCGACCACGTGGAGCGCGACGATGACCGCCGACATCGACGCGAGCCGCCCCCACTCCGCCGGCGTCAGGGCGCTGCGCAGCCTGGTCGTCCACGACGGGCGCCGGCCGAGCTCAGTACTGGCCACTGGCACGACTGTAGGTGCCGCCGTCGACCAGATGCAAGTGGCTCGCAGGAACGCCGGGCCGATGCGGGCACCGAATTCCGTCGAAAAACTGGCGCGCCCACCGCGGCGGCGCGACACTGAACGGGTGACGCCCAAGCCGTCGGCACTGGACCCGTCCGTCACCGCCCGGATCGGCGATCTCCTGCGCGCCCGGGGGCTGCGCCGGATGTCCTCGCGGATCCAGGTGCTGGCGGTGCTCGAGCCGGTCGACGGCCACCTGCCGGTGGCGGAGATCCACAAGCGGTTGCGGGCCTGCCTGCCGCACGGAGCCCACGCCCCCGACGTTGCGACCATCTATCGCACGGTGACCACCCTGGTCGGCCAGGGGGTGCTGCATCCGTTGACCCTCGACGGCGGTGTCACCACCTACGGGATGGCCACCGCGCCGCACCACCACGCCGTGTGCACCGAATGCGGCTCGATCATCGAGGTGCCCGCTCGGCAGCTCAGTTCGGCGCTCGAACACGCGATGGCGGGCAGTTCCTTCGCGCTGTCCGAGGCCGCGGGGCTGACGCTGCACGGCCTGTGCCCGCAGTGCCAAAAGCCCTGAGCTCACCGAAGATCGAGTAGCGCGTTCTCGACCACCTCGGGCAGCGCCGGGTGAATCCAGTACTGGCCGCGGGCCATCTCGTGGGCGGTGAGCCCGAAGCTCATCGCCTGGATCAGCGGCTGGATGATCGACGACGCCTGGTGGCCCATGATGTGCGCACCCAGCAGACGGGCGGTGCTGCGCTCGGCGATCAGCTTGACTATCCCGGTGGTGTCCTCCATGGCCCAGCCGTAGGCGACGTCACCGTAGTCGTGGACCGCGACCGAGACGTCGAATCCCCGTGCGATGGCCTGATTTTCGGTCAGACCGACGGATGCCAACTGAGGGTCGGTGAACACCGCCGACGGCACGTGGCGGTGGTTGGTCATCACCATCGACTCGGTGTCGTCCCAGTCGCAGTGCAGGTTGTGCTGTACGACCCGGGCCTCGTGGTTGGCGACGTGCTTGAGCTGGTACGGCGACGAAACGTCGCCGAGGGCGAAAACGCCACGGGCCGAGGTCCGTTGGTATTCGTCGACCACTACCCGGCCGCTCTCGACCTCGACCCCGGCCTGTTCGGCGTCGAGCAGGTCGGCATTGGAAACCCGCCCGGTCGCGACCAGCAGCAGGTCGGCGTCAAGCGTCGACCCGTCGTCGAGCCGCAGCGCGACGCCGGAGCCGTTGTTGCTGCCGCCCACGACGTTTCGGTGCGTGCGCAGTTCCCATTTGGCCGCGGCGATGCGGGTGAAGCGTTTACAGATGGTGTCGTCACAGTGCCGCAGCATCGTGCTGCCGCGGATGACCAACGTCACCCGGACGCCGAGGGCGGAGAAGATGTGCGCGAATTCCGCCGCCACGAAGCCACTCCCGATGATCACCAGGTGCTCGGGCAACTCCGGGATGCGCATGATCGTGTCGCTGGTGTGATAGGCGACGCCGCAGTCGAGGATCGCGGGGGGAATGACCGGGCGGGACCCCGCCGCGATCACCACCTGATCCGCGGTGAATTCGTCACCGCCGTCCGTGCGCAATAGGTAGCGTCCGTCGGGCTGAACCGGCCCGAATCGGGTGTGCTGGTCGTACAAGTCGACGCTGGGTGACGCGCGGCGGTAATCTTCGCCGCTCATCGATATCGGGTCGATCCGCCCGAAGATCCGCGAGACGATGTCGTCCCAGCGGATCCGGTCGACGTGCGCGTCGACACCGAAGCGTGCCGCGTCCCGGATCGTCGTGGCGACTTCGGCGGCGTAGACGAACATCTTGGTCGGGATGCACCCGACGTTCAGGCAGGTGCCACCGAACGTGCCGTGCTCGCACAGCGCCGCACGCTTGCCGGTAAACCGATCGTCGAGAAGGGTGTTGCCCGAACCGGTTCCGATGATGGCGATGTCATAGGTCTCCAACTCCTCACCCCTTCCTCGAAGAGGGTTCGGTGCGGTCGGTGTGCAGGTAGCGGTCCAGCCAGAGGTCGAGCTGGCGGTAGGCCGCCTGCCGAGGCTGCGGCAGCGAGAGGAAGACGTCGTGTTTGGCGTCGCCGATCGGCACGATGGTGCTGTGATTCCCGATGCAACCGGCCCGCCTGGCGATCTGGGTGACGTCGAGAACCGCGTCGCCGCATTGCATGGACGCCGCGTCGCTGGTTTCCCGCACGGTGTGATCGGAGCGCAGGATGAGGTTCGGCACGCCGACGTCGAGCCCGCGGTGCAGCCGGGCGTGGCCGCGGCGGATGGCGTGCAGCCAGCCGAGCGTGATCGGGAAGCCGCCCACCGGTTTCCACTGCAGGTTGTAGTCGAACTCGCCGTGGTAGTCGCGGTGCAGGGTGGTGCCGTAACCACCCTCGGTGGGCGTCCGGACCACCCCCCTGGACCGCACGCGGGACAGGCCGGCGATCAGCGCCGAGGTCACCGAATGGCGCAACACCGCCGGGCCGTGCAGGTCCAGAAACGGGCTGTTGAGCACCAAACCGCCGATGCCGGCGTGGGCGGCGGCGTCGCGCCGGCGGAGCCGGTCCAGCCATAGCGACACGATGAGCCCACCTGAGGAATGGCCGTAGACCAAAACCTTGGCGGGTCGGTGGTGCTCGTGGATAGCCGCCAGGGCGTGGTCGAGTTCGGCGTCGTAGTCGTCGAGGTTGGTGATGAAGTGCGGTGTCTGGCCGTCGCGGCGCGACCGGCCGCATTTCTGTAGGTCCAGCGCGTAGAAGGCAAAGCCGCGGTCGGCGAAGTGGTCGGCCAGCGCCGTGTTGAAGAAGTAGTCGGTGTAGCCATGCACGGCCAGCACCGCGTGACCCGCGCCGGAGGGTCCGGCGGGCTCACCGCGCCGGATCAGCGTCGCCACGATCTCGCCCTCGCCGACCGGGTCGGGCCCAAGGGGGATGGTGCGCTGCCAATAACCGGGCAGGACATCGGGCACCCAGCCAGTCACGAGGCCAGCTTAGAGGTTTTGCTGGCCATGGGGAGGCGCACGCCGTCCATGCCGGGTTCGCCTCGGGATAGCCTGGGAACCTGCAGAGTCGACGGAAGGACCAGGAGCAGGTGTCATCGCTAGCCCGAACCGCACGGACGGACGTCGTGCTGGTGGGCGCGGGCATCATGAGCGCGACCCTGGGTGCGTTGCTGCGGCGGCTGCAGCCCGACTGGTCCATGACCATCGTCGAACGCCTGGACGCCGTCGCCGCCGAGAGCAGCAGCCCGTGGAACAACGCCGGCACCGGGCACTCCGCGCTGTGCGAGCTCAACTACACCCCGCAGAACCGGGACGGCTCGATCGACATCACCAAAGCGGTGCGCATCAACGAGCAGTTCCAGGTGAGCCGTCAATTCTGGGCCTACGCCGCCGAGAACGGGATCCTGACCGACACCGGCTTCCTCAACCCGCTCCCACACGTGAGCTTCGTGTGCGGGGCGCAGCGCGTCGAGTTCTTGCGCCGGCGGCAGCGGGCCCTGGCCACCAACCCGCTGTTCGCCGGCACCGAATTCATCGACGACCCGCACGAGTTCGCCCGCCGGCTGCCGTTCATGGCCGCCAGGCGCGACTTCTCCGAACCGACCGCGCTCAACTGGGCCCCCCATGGCACCGACGTCGACTTCGGTGCCCTGGCCCGCCAGCTCATCGGCTACTGCGTGCAGGGCGGCGCCACCGCGTTGTTCGGCCACGAGGTCCGCGACCTGAGCCGGCAATCGGACGGCAGCTGGACGCTGCTGATCCGCAATCGCCGCACCGGCGAAAAGCGCCGGCTGAACGCCAAATTCGTCTTCGTCGGGGCGGGCGGCGACGCGCTGCCGTTGCTGCAGAAGTCCGGCATCCCCGAGGTCAGGGGCTTCGCCGGATTCCCCATCGGCGGCCGGTTTCTGCGCACCGACAACCCGGCGCTCACCGCCGCGCACCGGGCCAAGGTGTACGGGGTCCCGGCGCCGGGCGCCCCGCCGCTCGGCGCGCTGCACCTGGACCTCCGGTTCGTCAACGGCAAGTCCTGGCTGGTGTTCGGGCCGTACGCCGGCTGGTCACCCAAGTTCTTGAAACACGGCCGCCTCAGCGACCTGCCCCGCTCGGTGAAACCGGACAACGCGCTGTCCATGCTCGGGGTCGGCCTCACCCAGCTGACACTGATCAGCTATCTGATCCGTCAGCTGCGGCTGTCCGAACCGGACCGCATCCACGCGCTGCGCGAATTCGCCCCCAGCGCAGAGGATTCCGACTGGGAACTGACCGTGGCCGGTCAGCGCGTACAGGTGATCAGGCGAGACCGGCGCAAGGGCGGCGTGCTGGACTTCAGCACCACCGTGCTGGCCGCCGCCGACGGCAGCATCGCCGGGCTGCTGGGAGCCTCGCCTGGAGCATCGACGGCCGTGGCGGCCATGCTCGAGGTGTTGCAGCGGTGCTTCGCCGGCCGCTATCGATCCTGGCTGCCCACGCTCAAAGAGATGGTGCCGTCGCTGGGGGTGGAGCTGTCCCGCGAGCCGGCGTTGTACGACGAGGTGTGGTCGTGGGGAACCGAGGTCTTGGGGTTGAAGTCCGATTCGGGGGTCCGGTCATGAGTGAAGCGTTGCGTCGGTCCTGGGCCAAAGACCTTGACGCCCAGACCCTTTACGAACTACTCAAGCTGCGGGTGGAGGTGTTCGTGGTGGAGCAGGCCTGCCCGTACCCGGAGCTGGACGGGCGCGACCTGCTCGCCGAAACCCGGCACTTCTGGCTGGAGACGCCCGACGGCGAGGTGATCTGCACGTTGCGGTTGATGGAGGAGCACGCCGGCGGCCGAAAGACGTTCCGGATCGGCCGGTTGTGCACCAAACGCAGCGCGCGCGGGCAGGGCCACACCACCCGGCTGCTGCGCGCCGCCCTGGCCGAGGTCGGCGACTACCCGTGCCGCATCGACGCGCAGACCTATCTGTCCGACATGTACGCCCAACACGGGTTCGTCCGCGCCGGTGACGATTTCGTCGACGACGGCGTCCCGCATGTACCGATGCTCAAGCCCGGCTCCGGCCTGACGGAGCTACCGTGAAGCCGTATCCGTTCAGTGCGATCGTCGGGCACGACCAGCTGCGCCTCGCGCTGCTGTTGTGCGCCGTGCGCCCGGAGATCGGCGGTGCGCTCATCCGGGGCGAGAAGGGCACGGCCAAGTCGACGGCCGTGCGCGGCCTGGCGGCGTTGTTGTCCGAGGCGACCGGTGACGCGGGCGCCGGCCTGGTCGAAATGCCGCTCGGCGCAACCGAAGACCGGGTGATCGGCTCGCTGGACCTGCAGCGGGTGCTGCGCGACGGCGAGCACGCGTTCTCGCCGGGGCTGTTGGCCCGCGCGCACGGCGGCGTGCTGTACGTCGACGAGGTCAACCTGCTGCACGACCACCTGGTGGACGTGCTGCTCGACGCCGCGGCGATGGGCCGGGTGCACATCGAACGCGACGGCATCTCGCATTCGCACGAGGCCCGGTTCGTGCTGATCGGCACCATGAATCCCGAGGAGGGCGAACTGCGTCCGCAGCTGCTGGACCGGTTCGGCCTCACCGTCGACGTGCACGCGTCCCGTGACGTCGACGTGCGGGTGGAAGTCGTCCGGCAGCGCATGGCCTACGAGGCCGACCCGGACGCGTTCGCCGAGCGTTACGCCGACGCGGAGGCCGAACTGGCCCGGCGCATCGCCGCCGCTCGGGCGCTCGTCGGCCAGGTGGTATTGCCCGACAGCGAGTTACGGCGCATCGCTTCGGTGTGCGCGGCGTTCGACGTCGACGGGATGAGGGCCGATCTGGTGGTGGCCCGCACCGCCGCCGCGCACGCCGCCTGGCGTGGGGCCACGTCCGTCGAAGAGCAGGACGTCCGGGTGGCCGCCGAGCTGGCGTTGCCGCATCGGCGCCGCCGCGACCCATTCGACGAACCCGGCATCGACCGCGACCAGCTCGACGAGGCGCTGGCCCAGGCCGGCGACGAACGCGAGCCCGAGCCCGACCCGCCGGGCGGCGGTCAGTCCGCGGAAGACCCTGCGCCGCAATCGAACTCGTCTGGAGTCCCGAAGCCACAACCGCCGCGCCCCAGCGCGCCGCCGTCGAAGACCTTCCGCGCCCGCGCGCTGACGGTGCCCGGGGTCGGCGCGGGGGCGCCCGGGCGGCGATCGCGGGCCCGCAACGCCAGCGGCAGCGTGATCGCGGCCACCGACGGAAACGACACGAGTTCCGGTGCGCACGGGCTGCACCTGTTCGCCACCCTGCTGTCGGCCGCCGAACGTGCCGGGGCCGGCCCCCTGCGCCCGGGGCCGGATGACGTGCGACGGGCGATCCGGGAGGGGCGCGAAGGCAACCTGGTCATCTTCGTCGTGGACGCGTCGGGCTCGATGGCGGCGCGCGATCGAATGGCCGCGGTGAGTGGCGCGACGCTGTCGCTGCTGCGCGACGCCTACCAGCGCCGCGACAAGGTCGCCGTGATCACGTTCCGCCAGCGGGAGGCGCGGCTGCTGCTGCCGCCCACGTCGTCGGCGCACGTCGCCGGCCGGCGGCTGGCCCGATTCGACACCGGCGGCAGGACCCCGCTGGCCGAAGGCCTGCTCGCCGCGCGTGAACTGGTCGTCCGGGAGAAGGCACGTGACCGGGCCCGGCGTTCGT
>NZ_LZKF01000210.1:0-32725 GCF_001672665.1 Mycobacterium sp. E2238
CGGCACCTTCGTCAACGGCGCACGGGTCGACTCGGCGGTGCTTCGCGACGGCGACGTCGTCACGATCGGCAACATCGACCTGGTCTTCGCCGGCGGCACGCTGGCCCGCCGCGACGAGAGCGCGACCGCCACGCCCACGGGGGGTCTGGACGTGCGCGGCGTGAGCTGGACGATCGAGAACAACAAGACGCTGCTGGACGACATCTCGCTGGGCGCGCAGCCCGGAACGCTCACGGCCGTCATCGGCCCCTCGGGTGCGGGCAAGTCGACGTTCGCGAGGCTGGTCGCGGGATACACGCACCCGACCAGGGGCACGGTCGCGTTCGAGGGCCACAACGTGCATGCCGAGTACGCCTCGCTGCGCAGCAGGATCGGCATGGTCCCCCAGGACGATGTTGCCGATCGTGACGACGTCGCCGTCGCGAAGCACCGCCGAGTCGACCCGTGCGCCGTTGACGAAGGTGCCGTTGATGCTGCGGTTGTCGTGGATCTCGGTGCCGTGCGGCGTCGGGATCAGGGTGGCGTGGTGGCGGGACGCCAGAACTTCGGGAATGACGATGTCGTTGTCGTTCGCCCGGCCGATCTTGATCGCACCCGGCGTCGACTCCACCGCGGCTTTGCCGGGACGCAGGATCTTCATCATCGATGTCGCAAGGTTCGACGCATCCGCGCCGACGCGGCCGGTCTCCGGCCCCGCCGGGGGCTGGGCGTGGGCCGGGGGGACGTTCACCGGCGACGAGCGGTAAATGTGCGGGGCCTGTTGCGGTCCGCTGGGTGGTGCCGCGGGGTGGCCACCGGTCGGGTATCGGGGCTGCGGGGCGGACGGATAGCTCGGCATGGAACCGCTCGGCGGGTGGACCTGCTGCGGTCCGCTGGGCTGGTGCGTGGGCTGGCGGAAAGAGGCGGACGGCGACTGCTGGGGCTGGCCGGGCCAGTGCGCACCGGGCGGCTGGGTCTGGGACGCCCGGGGGTTCGCCACGCTGGCCGGGTTGACGATCGGTATCGACGTCGTCAGCGGGGGCCGCCCGGCCGAGCCCTGGTGGCGGCCGACCTCGAAGGTCAGCGCCGGACCGTCCGGATTGCCGATGTTGACACGCGTGCCGTCCTGGATGTCGACCATGGGCACGCGGTGATGGTTGACGAACAACCCGTTCAGGCTGCCGTTGTCGACGGCGATCCATCGGCCCTGGTCGAATCGGACGATCAGGTGGGTGCGGGAGATCAGGGGATGTGCCACGCGTACGTCGGCCCGAAGGTCACGCCCGATCGCAACATCGTTGCCTGCGGCGAACGTGCGCTCGGATCCCTCGTACCGCACGGTCAACACGGGCGGGGCTGGTCGGCTCATCAGGACCAACTGTATCGGCAGCCGCAAGAATCAGGACGCCGAATTTTGGCCGGGCCCCGGCACCAGCCACGACGCGACGTGTCGGCCTTCGTTTTCGCCCGGTGGGCGGCGGGTGACGCCGCGCCCAATCGCGAGAGCGACGATGGTATTCGGGTTGATGTTCCCGTCGCCGATGCCGCGGAGCAGCTGCGCGCCACGGCCGACGTTCCGCCCGCCGACGGTCCCTGGAGTCGCGTGCCGCTCGAGAAGCCCTCGCCCGACTCCGAGGAGCAGCGCGAGACGCTGCTGATGGAGCCCGGCCCGAGGGCGCCGACAAGCAGGTGGGCGTGGCGCGCCATCGCCGAATCGGCCTGTGCCGCAGTTGATTTCGGGATTCTGCTAACCCGCCGCGGCGGTGGCCGTGTACAGGTTACGCCGCCACGGCTCCCGCACTGCGGTGACGTCCTTGATGAAATCCCCGATGTAGCGGATGGCCCGTCGCCCCTCGGGCAGGATGTCCGCCGCTAGCGGGAAATCGTGGATCTGTCCATCCCATAGGTGCAGATCGCACGGGATTCCGCTGGCTTCCAAGCGCTTTGCCATGACTTCGGCATCCGGCAGGAGCAGCTCGTCCGAGCTGGCGTGGATGGTCACCGGCGGCAACGACGAGAGATCGGCGTCGACCGGTGAGGCGACGGTGGAATCGCCGCGCCCCTCCAAAAGCTGCGCCTGGCTCAGGTATTGAGCGAACATCGACAAAGCCCCGCGGGTGAACATCGAACATTTACGCGCGTTGCGGTGCTTCAACTTTCGCACCGGGTCGGCGTCGGTGAACGGTGAGATCGTCGCGATCCCCGCCGGTCTCATCAGCTCACTGCTGATGGCCAGCAGCGTGGTCATGAACGCGAGATACCCCCCGGCGGAATCGCCGGCAACCACTACCTGGTCACCGTCGAAGCCGCGATCCTGCAGCCAGCGCAGACCGCTCATTCCATCGTCGATCGCATCGGTTATCTGATGCGTGGGCAGCTTTCGGTATCCGACCGTCAGCACCGCGGCGTCCGCGGCTTTCGAAAGACGCGTAACCACGGAGCGATGCGTGTTTAGTCCGCAGGTCAGGAACGCACCGCCATGCAGATAGAGGATCGCCCGATCGGTCGACGCGCCGGGTGCGCAAACCCACTCGGCGGCACAGTTTTCCAGCCGGACCGGTTCGATGTCCGCCGAGATGCCAAGACGCGGCGCCAATCCCGCCAGCCCGTCCACGTATTCGAACGGCCAGTGCAGGTTCGGCGTGAATGCCCACGCGCGCACGGTGTTCTTCACGATCAGCCGGCTGGCCAGCGAGACCGCAACCGACTGCGGACTGTGGCGATGGTGGACTCGCCTCTTCATTGCGCGACTTGGTAATACGCGACGTGGATCGGCGGTGCTAACCATGCAATCCCTCCTAAGTGGGGAGGGAGTACCCCTCCACGGCCCGGGAAAACTGCGGGTGAAGGGGGCGCGAATGTTGGGTACATCACGGTTTATCGGCGCGGCTGGATGGGTATAGGACAGACTTTCCGGCGGCTTGCCGCCCCTGGCCTGGTCGATTTCCGGCCGATATCCGCCCGGTCCGCCAAGATATGAGTGATGAGCGACGAAACGCGCGCTGAGCCGCTGCTCGGCGGCCGGGTGGCGGTGGTGACGGGCGGTGGCGGCGGCATCGGCGCGGCCACCGCGCGGGTGTTCGCTCGGCATGGCGCACACGTGGTCATCGTCGACATCGACGGCGAACTTGCCGCGGGCGCCGTCGACGACATCGCGGCCTCGGGTGGATCGGCCGTGGCGGTGGTCACCGACGTCCGTGATGCGGACGCGGTCGACGACCTGGCGCGATCGGTGTTGGACCGCTATGGCCGGGTGGACGTTCTGGTCAACAACGTTGGCCACTGGCTGCGCCATCCGGGAGATTTCGTCGACACCGACGCCCAGTTCTGGGACGAGCTGTACCGGATCAACCTGCACCACGTCTTCCTGGTCACCCACGCGTTCCTGCCGTCGATGGTGGCCCGGCGGGCCGGCGCGATCGTCAACGTTTCCTCCGTCGAGGGCCTGCGCGGCTACCCGGAGGATCCGGTCTATGCCGCTTTCAAGGCCGCCGTCATCCAGTTCACCCGCAGCCTTGCGGTTCAGGTGGGCCGGCACGGGGTGCGGGTCAACGCGATCGCTCCTGACGTCACCGAATCCCTCCAGGTGCCCTACTCCCGGTGGCTGTCGGCCGACGAGCAGACCCGGTGGCCGCAGTGGGTCCCGGTCGGCCGGATGGGTGTGCCCGAGGATCAGGCGCACGCCATCCTGTTTCTGGCTTCCGACCTGTCGGCCTTCGTCACCGGCCACACCATTCCGACCGACGGCGGTACCGGCGCGGCGGGCGGTTGGTTCCGCTCGTCGCGCCGGCCCGACCGCGAGTGGACGAATCGCCCCATCGCGCCCTGATATCGCGGGCGGTCCTCAGACCAGGCCCAGCGCGGCGTTCTCCGCCCGGATGCGCACCCTCAGCACGAGCGCGTTCGCGATGGTGAACGCGATTGCGGTCAGCCACGCCGAGTGAACCAGCGGCAGCGCCGCCACCTCCGCCGTCACGGCCGTGTAGTTGGGGTGGCGAACCCACCGATAGAGCCCGTCGCGAACCAGCGGAGCATCCGGGATCACGATGAGCCTTGGGTTCCAACGCCTGCCGAGGACGCTCACGCAGCGCCACCGCACCACTGTGCTGACAACTACGACCGCGAGCATGGGCCAGCCCAGCCACGCAATGAACGGCCGGTGGAGCGCCCAGGTTTCCACGACGCACGAAACCAGCAGCAGCGCATGCATGCTGACCATCGCCGGGTAGTGGTCCCGGCCGAACTCCTTGCCCCCGTGCGCGAGTGACCATTGGGTGTTTCGCTGCGATACCGCCAGCTCGACCAGGCGTTCGCCGCCGATCGCCAGAATCAACAGGTAGTAGTACACGGCCTCGCCCCTCACCATTGCAGCAGCAGCAGCTCGAAGCTGAAACCGGGACCCATCGCCAGCATGACCCCGAAGCTTCCTTCGGCCGGCGGCTCCGCGACCGTTCGGCGCAGCACGTCGAGCACGGATGCCGAGGAGATGTTGCCGTTGTCGCGCATGGAGTTTCGGCTGTGAATCAACGCCTCCGGCGGTAGCTCCAGCGCGTCCTCGATCGAGTCGAGGACTTTCGGACCGCCGGGATGACACACCCAGGCCGAGATGTCCGCGAGCGACAAGCCGTGGTCGGAAAGGAAACCGTCGACCTCTTCCCGTAAGTAGGTGTCGGCCATCTTCGGCACGTCGCGCGACATCACCAGTTGGAACCCGCTCGATCCCACGTTCCAACCCATGACGTCAACCGTCTCCGGAACCACGGCACTGCGGGTCCCGAGGACGCGCGGGGCTCGGCGGCCGTTGTGGCCCGCGGGAATCCGGTCGGCGCCCGTGGCGACCACGGCGGCGGCGCCGTCGCCGAACAACGACACACCGATGAGGGCGGGAATCGAGGTGTCGTCGCGCTGCAGCGTGAGGGAACACAACTCAACCGACAGGAGCACGGCCACGTGCCCGGGGTAGCCACGCAGATAGTCGTGCACGCGCGCCATCCCGGCGGCCCCGGCAACACAACCGAGGCCGAACAGCGGGACCCGTTTGATGTTGGGCCGCAGACCGATTCGGGTCATCAGTCGCGCGTCGATGGTGGGCACCGCGATGCCGGTGCTGGAAACCATCACGATGGTGTCCACCTCGTGCGGTTCGATGTCCGCCTCGGCCAACGCCGAACGAATCGCCCGTTCACCGAGGTCGACGGCGACCTCGAGATAGGCGTCGTTCGCTTCGGTGAAGCCACTCAGTCGTGGGTAACGCGAGAGCGGCAGCGCGAGGCTGCGGTGATCGACCCCCGTCGTCTGCGCGAAGCGCATAAACCGCGGGTCGGTGAATTCGGTTAGCTCGCGGGCGACTTCGTCCTGGTTGTAACGGTGCGAGGTGAAGGCCACCGCGGCGCCGGCGATGTGCGGCGCGCCGTGCCCACGCTGGACGGCCCGCGACGGGGATGTGAGATGCGATGTTGCAGTCATGCCTATGCCGACGACGGGCTCCGCTCGACGGTTCATCGGAGTGTCGCCCAGGTGAGATGAACCACAGTCCTGCGCTTAGCGTTAACCAACCGAGAGGGGGCCGGCGGCAGTGCGACTAGATTGTCTGCGCGGACCGGAATCGGGCTTGATCGTCGATGATCGTCACCGGGATGCCGTTGAGTGCGCCGTTGCCGGACGGTTCGTCGATAAACGTCGGCGGCGAAAGCACATTCGTGTTGGCGCCCGGCGAGTTGTTGGCCACCGCCATGCGGGTGCCCGGTTTGCCATGTCCCCACCCGTGCGGCATCGACACCACACCGGGTTTGATCGCGTCGGTGACCTCGACCGGCACTTTGATTTCTCCGGCGGCCGATTTCACGGTGACGACATCGCCGTCCTCGATGGCGCAGCGGGCCGCATCATCGGGGTGAATCAGCAACGTGCACCGGTCCTTTCCCTTCATCAGCGCGGGCACGTTGTGCAGCCAGGTGTTGTTCGAGCGCAGGTGTCGGCGGCTCACCAGAACGAGCGGCTCGGCCGGCCGCTCCATCCGGGCGGCCAGCCTGGGCAGGTCGTCGAGCAGGTACTGCGGGGCGAGCCGAATCTTCTTGTCGGGGGTGCCCAGGATGTCGGGCAGCTGCGGCACCATCGGGCCGAAGTCGATGCCGTTCGGGTTGGCCTTCAGTAGGTCCAGCGTGAGCCCGCCCGGGCTTTTCCCGTACTGGTCCCCGAACGGTCCGGTTCGCAGCGTGAGGTCCAGCATCCGCTCGGGCCCACCGTGGTCGTAGCGCTTGCGGATCTCCGCCCCGTCGAGGCCCTGGGTGAAGGCCAGGTAATCGAAGAACCCGTCGTCGATCGCGGCGACGTCGACATCTTCGGCCGGCGTGCCGGTGCACAGGCCGGTCAGCCGGATCAGGATCTCCCATTCGTGCGGGCGGTCTCCGGGATCGAACACGGGCGGCGAGTAATTGGCGATGCTGTGGATCGCGAACAGCAGGATGAGATCGTCGTGGTGCGGCTGCTCGAGTGGGGACAGCCCGGGCAGGATCACGTCGGCGTGCCTCGTCGTCTCGTTGAGCCAGAGGTCAACGGAGATCATCGCTTCCAGCATGGGCAGGACTTCGTCGAGCTTGTCGCCGCCGGGGGTGGACAACACCGGGTTGCCGGCGACGGTGATCAGGGCCTTGAGCTGCCCCTCGCCCGGGGTGGCGATCTCCTCGGCCATGCAGGACACCGGCGCCTGGCCGAGCACTTCCTTCGCCCCACGCACGCGGGTATGCCAGCGGCCGAACTCCGGGAGGCCACCCTCCAGGCCGGGCAGCGGCTGCGTGGTGATCGACCACGCCGCCGGCTTGGGGAACATCGCTCCCCCGGGAACGTCGAAATGACCGGTCAAGATGTTGATGACGTCGACCAGCCAGCTGGCTAGGCTCCCAAATTCTTGATTGCACAACCCGATCCGGCCGTACACCACCGACTTCTCGGTCCCGGCGAGTTCGCGGGCCAAGAGCCGGATGCGGTCCTCGTCGATGCCCGTGACCGCGCTGACACGCTCCGGCGGCCAATCCGCGGCGACCCGGCGCATGGTGTCGACACCGTCCACGTGCGGTCCGGGCCGGATGAGATCTTCGTCAAACAGCGTGTGCGCCACGGCCAATAGCAGCGCGGCGTCGGTGCCGGGCACGATGGGAAGCCACTCGTCGGCGCGCGCTGCCGTCTGTGTGCGCACCGGGTCGATCACGATCACCTTGCCTCGCTCGCGGATCGCCTCGATCAGACCCATCACGTCGGGAGCGGCCAGCAATGACCCCTGCGACGCGGCGGGGTTGGCGCCCATGATCACCATCAGGTCGGTGCGTTCGATGTCGGGCACCGGGAAGTTCCACCAGAGGCCATACATCAGGTGCGACGACAGGTTCTTGGGCCACTGGTCGACCGTCCCCGGCGAATACGTGATCGGCATGCCGGACATGCCCATCAGCACACCCGCATAGCGGGCCAGTGAGAACGAGTGCGCCAGTGGGTTGCCGGTATAGGCGGTGACCGCGCCGATTCCATACTTCTCGATCACCGGCGTCAGCAATTCGGTGCACCGGCGGAACGCCGCGTCCCAGCTGACCTCCTGCCACTGGCCGTCGACCTTGATCATGGGTCGGCGGATGCGGTCCGGGTCGTCGTGGAGCGCCGCAAGTGAGACACCCTTGGGGCAGATGTGTCCGCGGCTCCACACGTCGTCGCGATTTCCCCGGATGCTGGTGACCCTGCCGCCATCGACCTGAATCTCCAAGCCGCACATGGCTTCACACAGGGGGCAGGTGCGCAGATGCCTGCCGTCTTCGCCCGTCGTCACCCCCCCACTGTATTCCGCTACCAGCCGTCGCGGAAGTGGCGATCCCGCTCTGGACGCCCGGCCGGGTTGACCGAGCGTAGGCGTCCCTTGAAACACATTTGAGTTTGACCAGTCAGCTGTACAAGCGCGACGCCGCGGCCCTAGCGTCGACGCAGTAGGTCTTCGGGAAGGGAGCTGGCTCGTTGAGCGACCCACGGCACCCGTCGGGCATCGATCATCTGCGCGATGAAGTCCTCAGCCGACTGGACGCGCAACCGTTCGAGGACTGGTCCCCCGCCCTGCTGCGGGCCCTGATCGCCGTCTTCGACCTGAACGGCGTGGTACCCGCCGTCCCCCAAGGCTTCCGGCCTTACATCGTGAGGTGACTTCTCGGAGCCGCTACCACAGGGTCACCAGCTGATCGACCGAATCCTTGGGCAGCTCTCCGTCCACCACCGCGGTGACGGTCGCGTTGTTCAACGTGATGGCCCCCTTGTGGTTGTCCAGGAACGCCGTGTCGGCGGCATCACGACCGGTGGCGATCCGCACCATCGACTGCCGCGGCGACAGGCACGTCGCGTCCACCACGCGCCAGGCGCCGTCGACGAACGCCTCGGCCACCGCGTGGAAATCCATCGGCTGACATCCCGGGGCGTAAACCGCCACGAGCCGGGCGGGGACGTTCAGCGCGCGCAGCAATGCGATCACCAGATGGGCGTAGTCACGGCATACACCGGCGCCCGCCAGCAACGTGTCGGTGGCGCCATCGATCGGATCGCTGGAGCCGGGAACGTAATTCAGCCGCGTACCCACCCACGACGAGACCCTCTCGAGCAGCGTCTCCGAGGTCGCATATTGCTGGAATTCTGTGGCGGCGAAACCGAAGAACTTGTCGGCCTCTGCATACCGGCTCGGGCGCAGATAGGTGATCAAGTCGACGTCGCGGACCGGCGGGGGCTCAGCTTGTCCGGCCACCGTTGCCGAGTACGAAAGCGCGACGATCCCGCCTTCCGCCTCAATGGAATGGATCCGGGTGCCGTGCTCACCGACGATCTCGCGCGGCTCAATTGGCTTGCCGTCCAACGTGATCGCCAGCGATTCGGTCACGTCGATACCCGGCTGCCGGGCCACGGTGACCTGGAATTCCAGGGTCGTCGGCGCCGTCACCTCAAGTTCGATGTCCGCGCCGACGACACGTTTGAGATCGCGTGTTGTAATCAGTGCCCCCTGCATGCTCGCCACCTGCCTACGCTAGTCATCCAACACAAAGATCCGGCGATGCGCAGCGCGAGAGCGCTCCTGGCGAGGAGTCACGACGGTGCAGATGTGGGAATTGGTCGCCCGCGAGCGAATCCGCGACACTTTGGCCAGATACAACTGGTCCGGTGACGCGGGCCGCCTCGAGGATCTCGCGGAGACCTTCTGCGCAGACGGTGTCCTCGAGATCCGCGGCGTCGAGCCGCTGCGCGGCCGATCCGCGATCGTCGCGTTCCTCGGTGGCATCACCGGGAACGTCGCCGCCGGGGCCCGCGTCAAGCCCGTCGTCCGCCACAACGTCACCAACGTGCTGTTCACCGCGCTCCACGCCGATCGGGCGGAGGTCTCGTCCTACTTCACCGTGTACACCAACGCCGGCCTCGACCATTTCGGTCGTTATCGCGACACCCTGGTGCCCGACGGTGATGCCTGGCTGATCAGGCATCGCAAGGTGTCGACCGACTGGGCGGCGCCCGGGTCGACCATGGCAGGGCGGTCTCGCGAGGACTGAGCCCAGCGCCGAGATGAACGTCGGTGGCGATTTCGTTAAATGTCTCGCTCGAATGTTTGCCGCTGGGCGCTCAACGGCTACAGATAGAAACTAGACCTAGAGATCGCCGTCAACCGTGATTGCGTTCCCCCGTTGGGCCCGGGGCTGACCGCAGGTCACGTGACCAGCGGTCATGGCCGCACAATCGAGACGAGCGAAAATGCAGCGACTCAGTGGATTAGACGCGTTCTTTCTGTACCTGGAATCGCCGACGCAGCCGTTGAATGTTTGCTGCGTGCTGGAGTTGGACCCCGGTGACATGCCGGGCGGCTACACCTTCGGCCAATTTCGCGAGGCGCTGTCAGCGCGGGTGGACGCGGTGCCCGAATTCCGTCTCAAGCTGGCCGACAACCAGCTGAACTTCGACCACCCGGTGTGGGTGGACGACGACCGTTTCGACCTGGCGCGGCACCTGCATCGGGTTGCCCTCCCGGCGCCGGGGGGATCCCGGGAGTTAGCGGAGATCTGCGGACACGTCGCCGGGCTGGCGCTGGATCGCGATAGGCCGCTGTGGGAGATGTGGGTGATCGAGGGTCTGCAGGGCGGCGCGCTGTCGGTCGTCCTGAAGGCCCACCACGCCGTCGTCGACGGGATCGGCGGAGCGAACCTGTTGGCCCAGTTGTGCAGCACCGAGCCGGACGCTCCGCCCCCGGAACCCGCCGCCCGGGCGGGCGCGGCACATCCCCTTCAGATCGCGGCATCCGGCCTCATCGGGGCCGGGCTGCGGCCCTGGCGCCTGGCCAAAGTGGTGCCGGCAACCGCCCTGACATTGGCGCAGACGATTCTCCGCGCCCGCGGCGGCGGCCACACGATGGCCGCCCCATTCGCCGCACCGCCCACGGCGTTCAACGGTCCGTTCACCCGGCGCCGCAACGTCGCGTTCACGTCGCTTGACCTCGAGGACGTCAAGAAGGTCAAAAACAGGTTTGGAGTCACCATCAACGACGTGGTGACGGCGCTGTGCGCCGGGGCACTGCGACAGTTCTTCCTGGACCGCAACGAACTATCGGACAGCCCGATGGTGGCCAGCGTGCCGGTTTCGGTGCGAGGCAAATCCGACCGGCCGGGCCGCAACCAGACCACCTGGATGCTCTGCCGCCTCGAAACCCACATCGACGATCCGGCCGAGCGGCTGACCAGCATCGCGGAGCGCAACGCGGCGGCCAAGGACCACGCCGCCGCCATGGGGTCCAGCCTGCTGCAGGACTGGACGCAGGTGGCAGGCCAGACCATGTTCGGCGCGGCGATGAAGCTGCTGCCCCGTATCCCGTTGCCCGACAAGCCGCCGCACAACCTGGTGCTGTCCAACGTGCCCGGGCCGCAGGAACAGCTCTACTTCATGGGCTGCCGGGTCGACGCCATGTATCCGCTCGGCCCGATCATCGCCGGCGCGGGCCTCAACATCACCGTCATGTCCCTCAACGGCCGGCTCGGCGTCGGCCTCATCTCCTGCCCCGACCTGGTTGGCGATCTCTGGGACCTCGCCGACACGTTTCCGGCGGCGCTCAAAGAGCTGCTGAATTGCAGCGAATCGAGCCACCAGCAGAGCTGACCGCCACGGCATGGCAAGGTGGCACCCGTGGCAAACACCGTTACGCAGCAGGACCTGCGCGAAATCAGCACTCCCAAGGGCGCTTTGCGCTACTACGACTGCGGCCCGGAATCCGCTCCGGTGTTGCTGTTCCTGCACGGGTCGGGACCGGGCGTCACGGGGTGGCGCAACTTCCGCGGCATCCTGCCCGCTTTCGCCGAGCGGTTCCGCTGCCTGATCCTGGAGTTTCCCGGGTTCGGCGTCAGTGACGATTTCGGCGGCCACCCGATGGTCACCGCGTTCGGCACCGTCTCCCCGTTCCTGGAAGCGCTCGCTGTCCAGCGGGTGCACATCGTCGGGAACTCGATGGGTGGCGGCGTCGGCATCAACTTCGCCACCCATAACCCCGACCGCGTCGGCCGGTTGGTGACCATCGGCGGCATCGGGACCAACATCTTCAGCCCCAGCCCCAGCGAGGGCATCCGGCTGCTGCAGGAGTTCGTTGAGGACCCCACGCGCCAGCGGCTGGTGGACTGGCTCAAGTCGATGGTCTACGACCAGGCGCTGATCACCGAGGAACTCGTCGAGGAACGCTGGGGGCTCGCCACCGACCCGGACACGTTGGCCGCCGCGCGCCGGATGTACGGGAAGGCGGCCTTCTCCGCCATGAACGCGGCGATGGCCGCCTCCGACCGCCCGCTGCCCTGGGCCGTCATGCACAAACTGACCGCGCCGACCCTGCTGACGTGGGGACGCGACGACCGGGTGAGCCCGCCCGACATGGCGCTCATCCCGATGCGCACCATCCCCAATGCGGAGCTGCACATCTTCCCCAACTCCGGGCACTGGGCGATGATCGAGGCCCGCGAGGCCTTCGAGAGCACGGTGCTGGCGTTCCTGTCCCGGGGCTAGCGATCGCCGTCGGGCTCGGCCAGCCCCGTCAGGCCCGCGGTGAGCAGCGCGTGGGCGGCGGGATTGCCGTTCAGGACACGGGTGGTGCGCACGCCGATCCGCCATTGACCGTCTATCCGCTGCAGCGTGAAATGATTTGCGGCGCAACGCCATACGCGATATCCGTCACCGTCGCGAACCAGCACCAAGGACTCACACACCGCCACCGCCGAGTCGCCGGTGACCGTGACGACGCAGGGCCCGAGGAAATGGCCGCAGCCCTTGGCCACCAGGTTCTGGTGGGCCGACGAGCTCACCATGGCGTGCACGTCCGCCCGGCCCTCCATGCGCCAGCCGTCGACGTCGTAGATTCCGTCGTGTGCCCACAACCGCGCCGCCGCATCGGCATCCCCGGCGTCGACCGCCGGACCGTATGAGGCGATCAGCCGCGCGATATCGCGCTCGTCCTCGAGCCGGCGCAGCCGCGCGGACAGCTCGTCGATGTCGCTCATGATTGCTCCTCATCGTCGGAATCGCGGCAGCGGACCATTATCGATCCCCACACGTTAGGACGGCCGGCCTGCGCTTCGAGGGCTGACCGGGTTCGACCCGGGCGGGCCATAACCACAACGGCCCATTTGGGTTTGCTCAATCCATGAATCAGCCGACCCGAAGATTTTGATCGAGGGCCCCTAACAGCCGCGATCACTTTTTACATGTTCTTTACGTGCGCCGTTCTCAAGTTGCTGGGCCCTTGACCTCGGGTTAGGTTGGTCGGGTTTGCGGTCGCGGCCAGCGTCGTCGGCGGCCTCCCTCGCGGGAAAACCGCGAAGCCACCATTCGTCATGTGCGTGAAAGGGGTTGCGCGTGCGACAGCTTTCGGCGCTGCGGGTGATGTCTGCGGGGCTCGGCGACGCCGTCGGCCGGTTGGCCACCGCCGGTCTCGATGTTGTCGCGCTGCCGGTCCGGGTGGGCGCACAGGTGCTCTCCGGCGAGGTGTCCCGTTCCACCCTGACCCGGCGATGCGGGCACGGCGACGGCCGCCTGTGGATCGAGGTGCGCGGCCTCGACGGCACGGGCGGGGCGGAACGCGGCCGCGCCGCCGTCGACGCGCTGCGGGCCCAACCAGGCGTCACGAGGGTCAGCCTGAACCGTCCGCTGTCGCGCGTGGTTGTCGAGGTCGACGACGGCGAAGCGTCCCTCAATGCGCTCTGCTCCGCGCTCGACAATGTTGAAAAAGGTTACGGTGCAGCCGATTCCACGCGCGGCGGCAGCCTCCCCGGCGACGGCCTGTTGTTGGCCACCCGCGGCGCGATGGTGGCCGTCAACGCCGCCGGGTTCGCGGTCGCGGTTGCGGGGCGCGCGTTGCGGTTGCCGGCGGCGCCGATCGCCGTCGAGGCGGCGTCCGCGATCGCGAATCATCAACCGTGGCTGCGTCGCCTGCTCGAGGGCGGAATCGGCCCCGGCGCAACGGATACCGCGTTATCGATGTTCGGCACCGCCGCGCATGTCGTCACGCTGTCGCCGGCGAAGCTCTCGGTCGACGTGGCGATGCACGCTTTCAAGGCCGCCGAAAGCCGCGCCGCGGCAAGGGCGTGGGCCCGTTATGAGCCGGAATTGGCCCGGCATGCCGACTCCTCGGAGGCGCACGGTTCACCGCGCCCGGTTCCCGCACCGGCCGGCCCGATCGAACGTCATGGGAACCGCGTGGCGTGGGTGCAGATGATCGGCGTCGGCCTGACCGGGGCCCTCACCCGCAACGTCACCATGGCGTCGAACGCCGCGCTGGCGGCCTCGCCGAAGGCGATGCGCACGACGCACGAGGCGTTCGCAGCCACGCTCGGCCGCGGCCTGGCAGACCGTCACGCGGTGCTGGTGCTGCGGCCGGAAAGTCTGCGCCGACTCGACAAGGTCGATGCCCTGCTGATCGATCCGCGCGTGCTGTGTGGCGCTCAGATGCGGGTGGTCAGCGTCCGCGGCGCCCGCGACGATGACATGCCGGCGGCCTGGGCCCACGCACAGGAGCTGCTCGACGAAGGCCCGCTCCCCGGCTGGCACTCGATTCCCTCCACATCCCAGGACAACGCAGTTGGCGGCGATGCGGTCGAGGCGCTCATCGCCCCGGCCCCGCACCCTCTGGCGTCGGCGCTGATCGCCCGCGCGCGCGACTCTGGCGTGCGCCTGGTGTCCGTTGACACCGACCTGCTCGGTGACCTGCGCCCCGCGTTCGACGACGTCCACCCGGTCGACGCCGGCGACGTCGACGGCGCGCTCGCCGATGCGGTGTCCGTGCTGCAACGGGATGGGCACACCGTCGCGGTTCTTTCATCCTTTGGCGCGCAAGCCCTTTCCGGGGCCGACGTGGCGCTGGGCATCAGGCCGGACCCGGACGCCCCGCCGCCCTGGACCGCCGACCTGATGCTCGACGACCTGGCCGGGGCGTGGCGCGTGCTGCACGCGTTACCGGCGGCCAGGAGGGCGAGCCAGCAGAGCATCGCCATCTCGGTGGGCGCATCGACGCTGGGCGCGTTGTTCATGGTGCCCGGGGTGCGCAGGTTGCGCGGCCCCGGCCCGGTGACCATCGGTGCCGTCGCGGGGCTGCTGTCGGGATACCTGTTGGCGCTCGGCACAATTCGCACACCCGTCCCCCGGCCGGCCCCGGCGTTCGAGTGGCACGCGATGTCGGCAGAGCGGGTCGGTGAACTGCTGGCCGCGCTGCGTGACCCCGACGAGCCCTCCGCCGCAACGGATTCCGAACGAGACAGCACACGGTTACCCGCCGCGGCGTGGGAGTTCGCCAGGGCCGCCGTCGCCGAGCTGACCGGTGACCCGTTGACGCCGATCCTCGGGTTGTGCTCGGCGGCCACCGCGGTGCTGGGGTCACCGACCGACGCGGTACTGGTCGGCACCGTGCTGACCGGGAACGCGCTGCTGTCGACGGCCCAACAGCTTCGGGCCGAGAATCGGCTGAACCGCCTGCTCGCACAGCAGACCCCGCCGGCCCGCGTCCTCACCCAGGGGCCCGACGGCGCGCGCGGCTACCGAGAAATCGTCATCGAGCAGCTGCGGCCCGGCGACCTGATCGAAGTACGCAGCGACGAGGTAGTGCCCGCCGACGCTCGGGTGATCGAGTCGCACGACCTTGAGGTCGACGAATCATCGCTGACCGGTGAATCCCTGTCGGTCCAGAAGCAGGTCGAGGCCACGCCCGGGGCCGAACTGGCCGAGCGCCGCTGCATGATCTACGCCGGCACCACCGTGGTGGCCGGCACCGCGGTCGCGCTGGTCACCGCCGTCGGAGCCGATACCCAGAGCCGACGCGCGGCCGAACTGGCGTCCGGCGAGCTGCCGACCGTCGGCCTGCACCATCAGCTCAGCCAGCTGATGAGCCGCGCGTTCCCGTTCAGCGCGGGCGGCGGCGTCCTGGTCGGAGCGCTCGGCCTGCTGCGCGCCGGCGGCCTGCGCCAAGCCCTCGGCAGCGCCATCGCCGTCGCCGTGGCGGCCGTTCCGGAGGGCATGCCCCTGATGGCCACGCTCGCCCAATCCGCGTCGGCCCAGCGGCTGGGCGAATGCGGGGCGCTGGTGCGGGTGCCGCGCGCGGCCGAGGCGCTGGGTCGCGTCGAGGTGGTCTGCTTCGACAAGACCGGAACGCTGAGCGAGAACCGTCTCCGCGTCGCCGAGGTGCGCCCGGCGGAGGGACATTCCCACGACGACGTCCTGCGGTGCGCGGCCCAGGCCGCGCCGGCCGACGACGGCAATCCGCACGTCCACGCCACCGACGAAGCCATCGTCAAGGCGGCGGACGCGGCAGCCGGATCCGGTCCACGACCCGAGCCCGACGCGCACCTGCCGTTCCGGTCCGGCAGGGCGTTCTCGGCCTCGGTGACGGGCACGCAATTGTCCGTCAAAGGCGCCCCGGAAGTGGTCCTGGCGGCGTGCCGGGAGGCGGGCCGGGACGTGGACGACGCTGTCGCGGCCCTCACGACGGCGGGGCTGCGGACCATCGCGGTGGCCCAGCGCCGCCTGAGCGCGGCACAGGCGCGAGCGTTGCGAAAAGACCCCGACCGCATCACCGGACTGTGCGAGACGGGATTGACGCTCACCGGGTTCCTGGGCCTCTCGGACACCCCGCGCCCTCAGGCGCCGCAGTTGCTGGCGGGCCTCGCCCAGCGGGGCGTGGCCATCCGGCTGATCACCGGCGACCACCCCGTCACCGCGACCGCGATCGCCCGCGAACTCGGGGTGTCGGTGAACGCCGACCAGGTGATCACCGGGTCGGAATGGAACGCGCTGTCACGCCACGATCAGCAGCGGGCGGTCTCCGAGCGGTTGATCTTCGCCCGGATGTCACCGGAGAACAAGGTGCAGGTCGTCCAGACGCTCGAGCGCACCGGGCGGGTGTGCGCCATGGTCGGCGACGGCGCCAACGACGCCGCCGCGATCCGGGCGGCAAGCGTCGGCGTCGGTGTGGTCGCCCGCGGCAGCGACTCCGCCCACACGACCGCCGACCTGGTCCTGACCGACGGACGCATCGAGACGCTGGTGGCCGCCATCGACGAGGGACGCCGACTGTGGCGCGGCGTCCAGGCGGCCGTCGCGGGCCTGCTCGGCGGCAACGCCGGCGAGGTGATTTTCTCGGTCATCGGCACTGCGCTCACCGGGACCTCGCCGCTGAACACCCGGCAGTTGCTGCTGATCAACATGCTCACCGACGCGTTGCCCGCGACCGCGGTCGCCGTCAGCGCCCCGGCGGGGCGGGTGGAACGCGTCGGGCGCGGCATCGACGAACGCGCGCTACGCCGGACGGTGGCCGCACGCGGAGCGCTCACCGCCACCGCCGCCACGACCGCCTGGGCGATGGCCTCGGTCACCGGGCTACCGGCGCGGGCCTCCACCGTCGCGCTGATCTCGTTGGTCGCGGTCGAGCTGGGCCAGACCGTGGTCGACTCGCACGCGCCCCTGGTGCTGCTCACCGCCGCCGGGTCCTTCGCGGCATTCACCGCGATGATCAGCACCCCGGGGATCAGCCAACTCCTGGGGTGCACGCCGGTCGGCCCCCTGGGCTGGGCGCAGGGGCTGGGCACCGCCACGGCCGCCGTCCTCGCCGTGGCCGCCGCGAACCGGTTGCGGCCGGGCCGCCGGAGCGAAGAGCCACCGCTCACCGATGATTCCGAGCTCGACGAGCCCGCACAGTCCACCCCATCAGCACCGCGGCACAACGCATCCCGGGCGCCGCATACCGCGGTCCTCGCGGCTCCCGCCAAGGCCGCCCGCGCACTGAAGTTGGTGGACCGATACCAGCATCGGATTTCGGCGGAGGCCGTCACCGATAGCCCGTGAGGCCATCAGTCGCCGGCACCGCGCGGCTTGATGAACACGCCTTCCGCGCCGACCGTGAGTCCTTGGCTATCGGTGATCTGTCCCTTCGCGAAGGTCTTCACACCCTCGACGCGCTCGACCCACGCTTCTGCCCGCACCAGACCTAACGGGGTCCCCCGGACATAGCGCAGCGTGAGCGTGCCGGTGTAGGCCGGTCGACCGGGTTCGTGCGCGGTCGCCCCCAGGACGTGGTCGAGGACCAACGCGCACACTCCGCCATGGACATGTCCCGGAGGCCCTTCGTAGGCGGCGCCGAGGGTGATCTCGGTCCACACGGTGCCACCGGCGTCGCGGTGAATGACCAGCGGAGGCGCGACCGGGTTGCGTACGCCGATCATGACGTTGCCGGAAGCCACGGGCTGGCCGTCGGACGGATGGCGAACACCGAACGAGCCCGGCATCAGGCTTTCGCTCAAGTGCTCTATCGCGCAATCGATGTGCGTCTTGGCCGCCGCAACGGTACCGGCGCCGGCCTCGGTGCGGATGGTGGCGTCGATCAGTCGGCGAACGGACTGGGTGAGCGCTTCATACGCCGGTGCGCCGCTCATGTCGCCTTCTGCGTCAGCCCGGCGTCGACGACGAGCTGGATGCCCGTGATGTAGCGGGCCTCCTCGGAGGCCAGGAACACCGCCACATTGGCGACGTCGACGGGCTCCACCCACGGCACCGGCAGCAGGTTGCGCGCCCGCAGCACTTCCGCGGCGTCCGCCGCGGTCGGGTTCTCCAGGTCCGGGCGTAAGCGTCGAATCGTTCCCTCGTTGAGGATCATCGGGGTCGCGACCGGCCCGGGATGAACGGTGTTGACCCGGATGCTCGACGGCCCGAGCTCGTTCGCGAGGGTGCGCGCGAGCCCCACCACCGCGTGCTTGCTCGCGGTGTACGCAGCGGAATTCGGCGTCCCGCGAAGACCGTTGGTCGAGCTGATGATCACGATGGCGCCGCCCTCGCCCATGTGCGGTACACCGGCCTTGACCGTGTGCCATACGCCGGTCAGGTTGATGTCGAGCGTGCGCTGCCAGTCCTGTGGGTCGAGTTCCCATGTCCGCCCGCCGGCGAGGTGAATTCCGGCATTCGCGACGACGATGTCGAGGCGTCCCAGTGCCGCGACGCCGTTGGCTACGGCACCCGTCACCGCCTCCCAGTGACTCACGTCGGCAATGCCCGTCACGCAACGTCGACCGCGGCCTTCGACATCCCTTGCGGTGTCGAGCAATTCGTCGCTCGCCGTGGGGGCGTCGAGCGCGATCACATCTGCGCCCTCGTCGGCGAAGCGCTGACAATGCACCCGTCCCGTGCCCCTCGCGGCGCCGGTGACCAGCACCACCTTGCCGAGCAGTCTCTTCATCGCGGCATCTCAACCAGATCGAAGCCCGGGTAACCGGTCCTGGCCACGTCGTCGCAGATGTCGTTGTATGCCGCGAAGCCGCCGACGAACAACATGAATCCCCTTGGCTTTCCGGGAACGTTCGCGCCCATGTACCAGGACTCCGCCTTGGTGAACAGCGTGGCCTCGGCGCGGCGGGCGCATTCGGCCCCCCAGCCGTCCACGGCGTCGCGGGTCGCCTCGATCGCGGCCAACCCGTGGCCGTCGAGGTAGGCAATGGTTGCGGCAATCCAATTCACCTGCGCCTCGGCGTGCAGCACCATGTTCGCCAGCACGGCGGGCGCCCCGGGACCGGAGATCAGGAACAGGTTGGGGAATCCGTCGACGCCCAGCCCCAGATAGGTGCGTGGCCCCTGTGCCCAGTCGTCCCGCAACCGACGACCGCCGCTTCCGATGATGTCGATTTTGGCCAGCGCACCGGTCAGGGCGTCGAAACCCGTTGCCAGCACGATCATGTCGACGTCGTAGTGCGCGCCGGCGGTTCTGATCCCGGTGCTGTCCACGGCTTCGATCGGTGTGTCGCGCACGCTGATGAGCGACACGTTCGGCCGGTTGAAGGTGCTGAAGTAGTTGCTGTCGGTGCAGATTCGCTTCGTGCCGATCGGGTGATCATTGGGGATGAGCAGGTCCGCCAGCGCAGGGTCGTCGATGACCGCGCGCACCTTCTCCTCGTAGAACTTTCGGGCCTCGTCGTTGGCGGTCAAGTCGGTCAGCTGGTCGGGGAACGTCTTCGAGAACAGCACACCGCCCAGCTGCCAACGCTTTTCGAACGCCGCCCGACGTTCCTCCGGCGTGAAGTCCATCGTCGGCTTCGGCGCCGTGATGTGTGGTGACCCGCCACCGCTGCGCCACGAGAGCCGCCGCCGTTCCGCGTAGTTCGCCTTGATGTCGTCGAGTTCCCGTTCGGTCAACGGCTTGTTGCCGGCCGGGACACTGTAGTTGGGCGTGCGCTGGAAGACGAAGAGACGTTTGGCGTGTTCGGCGATGATCGGAATCGATTGAATGCCAGACGAACCGGTGCCGATAACGGCGACCCGCTTTCCGGTGAAATCGACGGGATGCCGCGGCCACGCGGCGGTGTGGTAGATCTCGCCCGCGAATGACTCGAGGCCGTCGAAGTTCGGCGTCAAGGCGGCTGACAGCGGACCCGTCGCCATCAGGCAGAACCGGGCTGACAGCACGTCATCGCCCTCGGTGGTGACCCGCCAGCGCAGCGCGGTTTCGTCGAGCACCGCGGACACGACGCGGGCGCGGAATGTGATGTCGCGCCGCAGGTCGAGTTTGTCGGCCACCCAGTTCAGGTAGGCGAGGATCTCCGCCTGGGTGGCGTACTTCTCGGTCCAGTTCCACTCTTGCTGCAGTTCATCGGAGAACGAATAGCAGTAATCGACGCTTTCGACGTCACAGCGCGCCCCCGGGTATCGGTTGCAGTACCAGGTGCCTCCCAGCTCCGGCGCCGCCTCCAGGACCCGCACGGACAGTCCCTGACTGCGGAGCTTGTGCAGGGCGTAGAGGCCGGCGAACCCGGCGCCGACCACCACAACGTCGACCTGCTCCACGCTATTCACAGGCACCGACGGTATGTCCTGCCACCACCACCGCCGGGGCCGATTCCCGGTGACCGGACACTGCGGTGACTATGAATTCTGAGCGCTTTTGCTTCCGCTCATCGGGAACGGCTTCGGCTGAGGCACCAACTGCGGTAGACCATTACTAAGCCTCCAGACGTAAGGACACCAACATGAGCGAACGGGTACTCGACCGGGTCGTGGCGATGGCGGATCAGTTGCGCGACCAGGCCCCCGAGGCCGAGCGGATCGGCCGGCTCACCGATGACACGGTCAAGCTGATGAAGGGCGCCGGCCTGATCCGGCTGCTGCAAACCAAGCAATATCAGGGCTTCGAGGTTCACCCCCGCGAGTTCGCCGAGACGACGATGGCGACCGCGGCGCTGGACCCGGCGGCCGGCTGGATCGTTGGCGTCGTCGGTGTGCACCCCTATCAGTTGGCGTACGCGGACCCGAAGGTCGCGGCCGAAATCTGGGCCGACGACGTCGACACGTGGATGGCCTCGCCGTACGCACCGCAGGGGGTGGCCAGGCCGGTCGACGGTGGGTACATCTTCAACGGCCGCTGGCAGTTCAGCTCGGGCACCGACCACTGCGACTGGATCATCCTGGGCGCGATGCTGGGCGACGACAAGGGCATTCCGATCATGCCGCCGCAGATGCTGCACATGATCCTGCCCCGCAAGGACTACGAGATCGTCGAGGACTCGTGGAACGTGGTGGGGCTGCGCGGAACCGGCTCCAAGGACGTCATCGTCTCCGATGCGTTCGTGCCGTCCTACCGGACGATGGATGCGACGAAGGTGATGGACGGCACCGCCCAGCGCGAGGCCGGCATGACCGAACCGCTCTATCTGATGCCGTGGTCGACGATGTTTCCGCTGGGCATCTCGGCGGCCACGATCGGCATCGCCGAGGGGGCCCTGGCCGCGCACCTCGACTACCAGCGCGAGCGCGTCGGCGCCACCGGAACCGCGATCAAGGACGACCCTTACGTCATGTTCGCCATCGGCGAGGCGGCCGCCGACATCAACGCCGCCCGCCAGGAACTGCTGGCCAACGCCGACCGCATCTATGACATGGTCGCCGCCGGCAAGGAGGTGTCGTTCGCCGACCGCGCGGCCGGTCGGCGCACCCAGATCCGCGCGGTGTGGCGCGCGGTGGCGGCGGTCGACGAGATCTTCGCCCGCTCGGGCGGCAACGCGGCCCGCATGGACAAGCCGCTGCAACGGTATTGGCGCGACGTGCATGTCGGCCAACTGCACGCCATCCACATGCCGGGCACCACCTATCACGCGTCGGCGCTGAGTTCGCTGGGTATCGAACCGCCCGAGGGCCCCCTGCGGGCTTTGATCTAGGAGAGCACGTTGACCGACCTGAAAAGCCTGGGCTACATCACCATTTCGACGAACGACATCGACCGCTGGCGCCAATTCGCCTTCGGCGTGCTGGGTTTCGCCGAGGGGAAGGGCCCCGACCCCGAGGCGCTGTACCTGCGGATGGACGAGCGCGCCGCCCGGCTCATCGTGGTGCCCGGCGAGACCGACCGGGTGCTCACGGTCGGCTGGGAGGTGCGTGACCGCCCGGCACTGCAACGGGTCAAGGCAACCCTGGACACCGCCGGGACGCCCTTCAAGCAGCTGTCGGCCGACGAGGCCGAAGCCCGCCGGGTGGAAGAGGTGATCACCTTCGACGACCCGGCCGGCACCACGCTCGAGGTGTTTCACGGTGCGGTGCTCGACCACAGCCCGGTCGTCACCCCCTTCGGCGCGAAGTTCGTGACCGGCGACCAGGGCATGGGCCACGTCGTCGTGCCCGCGATGGACCCCAACGGGCTGTTCGACTTCTACACCGAGGTGCTGGGGTTCCGTGCGCGGGGCGCGTTCCGGGTGCCGCTGCCGAAAGAGTTTGGGCCCGTTCGGGTTCGCTTTCTCGGCATCAACGAACGCCACCACAGCCTGGCCATCGTCCCGGCCGCACATCAGCGCGACCCGCGCCTGGTGCACATCATGGTGGAGGTCGACAGCCTCGACGCCGTCGGGCAGGCACTGGACCGCGTGAACGCCGAGGGCTTCCAGTTGTCCTCCACGCTGGGCCGGCACACCAACGACAAGATGGTGTCGTTCTACGTGCGCGCCCCCGGCGACTGGGACATCGAATTCGGTACCGACGGCATGCGTGTCGACGAAACCTATTACACGGCAGAGGAAATCACCGCCGACAGTTACTGGGGTCACCAGTGGATCGGTGAAATGCCCGCGGCCATGCGGTTATGACACCCGATCAGGACGTCACGCCGGTCCCGGCCGCGTCCATCACGTCGTGGGATGACGAGGCCGACGTCGTCATCGCCGGCTACGGCGTGGCCGGTGCCGCCGCGGCGGTGGAGGCGGCGCGCGCCGGCGCCGACGTCCTGGTACTGGAACGCACCGGCTCCTGGGGCGGCGCGGCGGCGATGGCCGGCGGGTTCATCTACCTCGGCGGCGGGACGCCCCTGCAAAAAGCCTGCGGCTTCGACGATTCCGTCGACAACATGGCGGCGTTCCTCAATGTCGCGATGGGGCCCGGCGCCGACGCGGACCGGATCGCCGACTACTGCGCCGGCAGCGTCGCCCACTTCGACTGGCTGGTCGGCTGCGGCGTGCCGTTCAAGGCCGAGTTCTTCTCCGAGCCCGGCTGGGAACCGATGGGCGACCAGGGCCTGATGTACAGCGGCGGCGAAAACGCCTACCCGTTCAACACAATCGCCTCCCCCGCCCCGCGCGGACACGTCCCGCAGATGTCCAACAAGAAACAGGGCGAAGCCAGCGCGGGCTACATGCTGATGAAGCCGCTCGTCGAGACCGCCACCGCCGCCGGCGCGCGCGCTCTCTACGACGTGCGCGTGCAACGCCTCGTTGTCGAAGCCGACGGCCGGGTGGTCGGGGTTCGCGCCCGCCGGTACGGCACCGAGATTTCGGTCCGGGCGCGGCGCGGGGTGGTCCTGGCCATGGGCAGCTTCGCCTACAACGACGCGATGGTGGCGCGCTATGCCCCGCGGATCGCCGGCCGTCCGGCCGCCTCGATCGAGCAGCACGACGGCCAGGCGATCCGGATGGCGCAGGCGCTGGGCGCGGACCTGGCGCACATGGACGCCACCGAGGTCGCGATCTTCATCGACCCCCAGCAACTGGTGCGCGGCATTCTGGTCAACGGCCGCGGTCAGCGCTACGTCGCCGAGGACACCTACCCCGGCCGCATCGGCCAGCTCACGCTCTACCAGCAGGACAACATCGGCTACCTGATCATCGACGACGACGCCCAGCAAGAGGCGATGGCGTCGTGGTCCCCGAAATTCATGCTGCGGCCGGCGACCTGGGTGGCCGACAGCGTCGCCGACCTGGAACGCGAGATGGGCCTGGCGCCGGGATGCCTGCAGGCGACCGTCGCCGCCTTCAACGAGGCCGCCGCCCGCGGCGAGGACCCGCTGCTGCACAAGAAGCCGGAGTGGTTGAGGCCCATCGGTTCCCCGGTCGGCGCGATCGACTTGCGGGAGAACACGGGTGGTTTCACCCTGGGCGGCCTGGCCACCACGCTCGACGCCGAGGTACTCCACGTCAGCGGAGACCCCATCCCCGGCCTGTTCGCCGCCGGTCGCTGCACCGCCGGCCTGGCCGCCTGGGGCTACGCCAGCGGCGTCTCGCTCGGCGACGGCAGCTTCTACGGCCGGCGCGCGGGCCGATCCGCCTCCAAGGGCTGAGCCCGGTCGCATCCTTCTTCGCCGCAACCACACAGCCGCCCCACCTGGGTCCGTTATGCGTGACAACTGCCACACCGGTGTGCTACGAATATATTCCTATTAGGAATATATCGGTCAGGTACATTTGGAGGATCGATGTCAGGTAGCGCTGAACCCGCCACCCCCACGGCCGTCATCGACCGCATATCGCTGGTTCTCGACGCCTTCGAGGGTCCGGGGCGGCTCACCTTGGCGCAGATCGTCAGGCGCACCGGCCTGCCGCGCTCGTCGGCGCATCGGATGCTCGAACGCCTGGTGCAGCTGCGCTGGCTACGCCGCAGCGGCCGCGATTACGAGTTGGGCATGCGCCTCGTCGAACTCGGATCGCTCGCCGTGCATCAGGACCGGCTGGTGCGGGCGGCCGGCCCATTGCTGGGAGAATTGCATCGCGCCACCGGCCTTGTCGTGCACCTGGCCGTGCTGGAGGGTCCGGACGTGGTGTACCTGGACAAGATCGGCGACCAGAGAATTCCCACCCGGGTGGGCGGTCGCCAGCCCGCCCACTGCACCGCGGTCGGCAAGGCGATCCTCGCCTATCGCGACGAGGATGCCGACCTCGACTTAAGGGTTCGGAAGACGCGATACTCAATCTCCAGCGGCACCCAGTTGGCCGTCGAGTTGGCCAAGGTGCGCGCGCACGGCGTCGCCTTCGAGCGCGAGGAGTCGCTCCTCGGATTCGGCTGCGTCGCAGCGCCGATCGGCGGGCCGGGTGAGGCGGTGGCGGCGGTGTCGGTCTGCGGTCCGATGAACCGGATGATGTTCGACCAGCGGTTGACCTCGCCCGTGCGGATGACCGCGATGGGCATCTGGCGCAACGTCGAGGACGGCCCGCAGCGCGTCGCGCCGACCCTGCAGCCCCTGCGCCCATTGCGTCCCGCCCTTCAGTACGCGTGAACACATGCGGTCAGGTCTTCGTGATCGACCGGGTGGTTACCCGGCCCGGCTGCGCTCGGCGGTTCGTCGACGCCTACCTAGCCGAATACGCCCCCGGCGCGCGGGAGCGCGGGATGACCTTGCGCGACGTTCTGGTCAGCCCGCCGATCTGGTTCGATGACGACACCAACACCGTGACGATCACCTGGACGCTGCCCGACGTGCGGGCGTGGTGGGAGATGACGTGGAAGGGCAGGCCGGACCCGGCCCTCGGCGAATGGTGGTCGCGGATCGGCGAGTTCGTGCAGGAGCGGTCGCGCTCCTTCGCGGCGAGCGCCGATGACGTCGACGATCTCTGCGATGTATAGCGTCACCAGGTTGCTCGACATCGTCGAGGACGACCGCGACCGACTGGTCGACGAGATGCGTGCTGCCGCGGCCGACAGCGGCGCTCTGCGGTGGGTGGTGGCGCCGACGCTGCCCGGCGCGCGCAACGGCGGTGACGTCCTGGTGCACCTGCGGTTCGGGGCGCCCGCCCAATGGGGTTGTGTGGCAACGGCCTTCGATGCCTTGATGGCCGACTCGGCGGTTACCCGCGTCAACGGCGCGAATTACTCGGGTCGGCCCGTTCGATCCGGTGAGCTGAGGGGCACGGTGTACCGGGCGCTGTTGCTTCGCGTTGCACCCCACGCCGCGCCTGCCACCGTCGCCCGCTTCGAGCACGAACTCGAATCGATGGCGCGCTATGTCTCCTCCATTCGCGCATGGCAATTGAGCCGGGTGTCCGAGGGCGTCGGTGCCTCCGCCTGGACCCATGTGTTCGAGCAAGAGTTCTCCGACGTCGCCGGGCTGATGGGGCCCTATTTGATGCATCCGATCCACTGGGCCGTGGTGGACCGCTGGTTCGACCCGGAGTGTCCCGACGTCATCGTCCACGACCGCGTCTGCCACAGCTTCTGCGCCTGCCACGACCCGGTTCTCGGCTGACGGGCGGGCGTGGTGGGCGCGGCGAGCTAAAGCCCCGCGGCCAGGATATTGGGGTTGGCCGTCGGCGGTGGCGGCAGCGGCGGGAGTACCGTGGTGCCGTCCAGGCTGTGCACCGGCAGTTGCTGCGACCACGGAAAGTGCAGGCTGAACGCGACGAGCCCGGTGCGCTCGGTGGCGGGCAGGTGACACATCGCCAGCACAGTCTCGGCGAGGTATTCCACCGGTTCGGTTGGGAAGCCATTCGGAATGAGTTGGGCCGCACCGGGAGTGCGGACGGCCGTGGATGGGCCTACGCAGTTCACCGCGATGTTGGCATCGAGTAGTTCGGCGGCGACGCCTTGGGTGAAGCGATGCAGCGCGGCCTTGCATGACGCGTAGATCACGTCACCCGCGGTCTTGTTGTAGTCGCGATACGGCCGCACCGGGGCGACGCCGGTCACCGAACCGATGTTGACGATCCAGCCCGCTCCCTGCTTGCGCATCTGCGCCACAGCCGCTTTCGTCAAGACGAACGGCGTGCGCAGGTAGTGCTCCACCGTGCGGTCGAACGTATCCAGGCTCATGTCCTGGACCAGGGAGTAGTCCGCGAAACCCGCGTTGTTGACCAGGATGTCGATGCGGCCGGTGCGATCGAGCACCGCGCCGATCAGCCCGTCGCGCTGCGCGGCGTTCTCGAGATCGGCCGCGACGGCGAATGCCCGCCCGCCGGCGGCCTCGATCAACCCGACCGTCTCGCCGACGGTGCCGGGAAGCGTGCTGGCCGCCCCGGCGCGGACCGACGCCGACGCGGCGTGCGAGCGGGCCGTGACCGCCACGGTGGCGCCTTCGGCGGCCAAGCGCTGGGCGATCGCCCTGCCGATCCCGCGGCTGCTGCCGGTGACCAAAGCCGTCCTCCCGGAAAGCAATCCGCTCATCGCAACTCGAAATCGCCCTCAACGGGTGCACGGTGATCACGCCATACGTCGAGCAGCCGGTATGGGAAGGCCGTCACGATCCGTCCGCCGCCCGAGCGGTAGTACGTGTGTGCGGACGGGGTGTGGCACCACACCGTGCCCCGCATGGTCGCGTCGATGTCCGCGACGTAGTCGTCGTAGGCGCGCTGCGTGACTTCGATCGTCGAGGCCGCTCGCAGCGCCATCAGCTGCAGGCATTCCATGACGTAATGCACCATCACCTCGACGCCGAAATTGTGACCCGCGCCGTGTCCCGGGCTGTAATTGGGCGCCGACGAGATGAACAAGTTCGGGAACCCGGGGACGGTCCCACCGCGGTACGCCCGCGGCCGGTCGCCCCACTCGTCGGCCAGCTTCTTGCCGTCGCGCCCCTGAATGTCCACGGTGGACAGGAAATCCAGATGGTAACCGGTCGCGTAGACGATGACGTCCACGTCGATCTGCCGGCCGTCGGACGTCACGATGCCCGCCTCGTTGACTCGGGCCGGCTCGCTCGCTTCGACATCGACGTGCTCGCGGGCCAGCGCCGCATAGTATCCGCCGGGATCGCGGATGATCCGCTTGCCGTACGGCGCGAAGTCCGGCGTCACCTTCCGCGCCAGTTCGCTGCCGGCGCCGAAGACGTCGTCGATGTACTTCAGGCACATCTGCAGCAGCGCGTCGTTGGCCGGCGAAATCGACAGATGGCCGGCCGCCCATTCGGCGTCGTACAAGATCACCGGGTAATTGTTGTCGGCGGTTCCCCAATAGGACTTCAGCCGAATCCAATTGGCGTAGAACGGCAATCGAGTACCCAGCCATCGCTGATAGTCGGGCACGTCATCGGTGAGCCGCCGCCGCGGGGCCACCCAGTGCGGCTGGCGCTGGAACACCGTCAGGTGCGACACCCGGTCGACGCACGCGTCGACGATCTGCACCGCTGTGCACCCCGCACCGATGATTGCGACCCGCTTGCCGGTCAAGTCCAGGCCGGGGTCCCACCGCGCCGAATGGACCTCGACTCCCGCGAAAGTCCCGCGTCCCTTCAGTTGCGGCCAGCGCGGCCGGTTCAGGTAACCCGCGGCCGGGATCACCACGTTGGCGTAACTGATCTCACGGGCGCCGCCGGGACCCAGCGCACGGATCTGCCACTGACGACGCTCGTCGTCCCAGCGGAGGGCTTCGACTTCGGTGCCGAAGCGGGTGCGTTGCCGCAGTTCGTATTTGTCGGCCACCGACACCAGATAGGACTGATACTCCGGCCCCATCGGGTAATAACTGGACCAGTCGCCGTTGATGTCGCGCGACAACGAGTAATACGCCGAGGGGGTGTCCACACCGATTCCGGGATAGGTTGTGGTGTACCAGGTCCCGCCGACCTCGTCGTGACGGTCGAATATCTCGTAGTCCACGCCGGCGTCGGCCAACTCCAATGCGGCGGTCAATCCCGCGATACCGGCGCCGATGATCGCCACCCGGAAGTCGTCGGGGAGCTTCGCGGTGCGTGGCAACACCGGCTGCGGCGGCTGGAATCCGCCCTGCTCCAACAGCAGCGGGATGTACTGGGGGTCGATCGTTCCACCGAGTGCGACCGGCGCGATCCGCGCGAACAGGTCAGGGTCGTCGGCACGGGCGGCCTGACGGGACCGGGGCATCTGCAGCGCGCTGACCACGGCCTCCACGATGGCCGCCCTCGTCGCCGGGTCGGTAGTGCCCGCCTGCTCCGGCGGGTCGGGCACATGGGTGATCCTCGGCGCGAAGCGGTCGACCATCCCGGCGTCACCGGTGAGTTGCGCCAGCACCGCGACGAGCACGCCCGGATCGGCCCGGACCAGGTTGGCCCGCAGTTCGTCGCGATCCACGCCCACCCGGCCGGTGCCGTCGGCCCTCGCGGTAGCGCCAGTGCTCATGACGCCGAGTATCGCCGCCGCCCATCATCATCGGGCAGCCCTTGTCTACTCAGCGGGACACCGGCGACAAGCCGTAGAGTACCGGCGCCTACGGTGGCCCGCATGGAGTCGCGCGACCTAGACGCCACCATCATGCGCGCGCGCAGCCATGCACTCGGCGATATCCCCCGCCGTCCGGCGCGCCGGCACCCGGATAAGACCGCGATTGTCGACGGTGACGTCGTGCTGAGTTTCGCCGAGCTCGAGAACTTGGTGGACCGCGCGGCGGCGGCCCTGGGCGACAACGGTTTCAGAGCCGGCGATCGGCTGGCGCTCTTGTCCCACAACTGCTGGCAATACGCCGTACTGGTGTTCGCTACCGCGCGGGCGGGGGTGGTCCTCGTCCCGGTCAACTTCATGCTCACCGCCGAGGAGGTCTCCTACATCCTCGGCCATAGTGGCGCACGAGGATTCGTCGTCGAAGCGGCCTTGGCGCCCATCGCCGACCAGGCGATGCGACTGGGTGGATCGGTGACGACGAAGGCGGCGCTGTGGCCGCCCGGGCAGTCCGCTGCGGGTGACTGGCCCGACTTCGCCGAGTGGCTGAGCACCACCTCGACGGCCCCACGACCCCATATCGACGACGATCAACTGCTGCGCCTGATGTACACCAGCGGCACCGAATCGCGACCCAAGGGCGCCATGCACACCAGCCGAAGCCTGATGTGGAACTACATCAGCACGATCCTGGCCGGCGACAAGTCCGGCGACGATGTCGAGATCCATTCCCTGCCGCTCTATCACTGCGCACAGCTCGACAACTTCCTGGCCACCGATGTCTATCTCGGCGCCACCAGCATCATCCTGCCGCGGCCGGATCCCGAACTCGTCCTGCGCACTATCGAGCGCTACGCCGTCACCAACTATTTCGCCCCACCGACGGTCTGGATCTCGTTGCTGCGATCACCCGTCTTCGACACCGTCGACCTGTCCAGCCTGCGCAAAGGGTACTACGGCGCCTCGGCGATGCCGGTCGAGATCCTCAGCGAAATCCGGGAGCGCCTGCCGCGCCTGAGGTTGTGGAACTTCTACGGCCAGACCGAAATGGCGCCGCTGGCATCCGCGCTCGGCCCCGACGAACAGGACGCACACGCAGGGTCGGCGGGGCGCCCAGTCGCCAACGTGGAGACCGCGATCCTGGATGACAACGGCGCCCCGCTTCCCCCGGGCGCCGTCGGTGAAATCGCCCACCGCAGCCCGCATTTGATGCTGGGCTACTTCGACGATCCGCAGAAGACAGCCGAGGCCTTCCGGGGCGGCTGGTTCCACTCCGGCGACCTCGGCTACTACGACGAGAACGGGCTGCTGCATGTCGTCGACCGCAAGAAGGACATGATCAAGACCGGCGGGGAAAACGTCGCAAGCCGGGAAGTCGAAGAAGTCATCTACCGCCACAGCGGTGTCGAGGAAGTCGCCGTGTTCGGGCTGGCCCACCCGGTTTGGGTCGAGGCCGTCGTCGCGGCGGTGGTGCCGCGCGACGGCGTCAACCTCGCCGAGGGCGACATGCTCGCGCACTGCCGCGCGCACCTGGCCGGGTTCAAGACGCCCAAGCGAATCTTCTTCGTCGATTCGCTACCGAAGAACCCCAGCGGCAAGCTGTTGAAACGGACGCTGCGCGAGCGATTCAGCTCGGGATCAGCCGAGCGGTGAAACGCACAGGGTGGAAGATACGGTGATGGCGTTCACCCGGTTGGTGCCCCCTAACTCGATCGACCCGGTGTCGACGCAGGACCTTCGCGACGAGGTGCGGCAGTTCCTCGACGACCAGCGGGCGGCCGGCGCGTTCACCCCCTCGGTGGACGCCTGGTTGTCGGGATGGGACGAGAACTTCACCGCCGCGCTCGCGGCGCGCGGCTGGTTGGGGATGACGGTGCCCGTCGAATACGGCGGCCACGGGCGTTCGTTCCTGGAGCGGTTCGCCGTCACCGAGGAGTTGCTCGCCGGCGGTGCCCCCGTGGCCGCGCACTGGATCGCCGACCGGCAGATCGTGCCGTCGTTGCTGAAATACGGCACGGAGTCACAAAAGCTGAGTTTCCTGCCGCGGATCGTGCGCGGCGAGTGCTTCTTCGCCATCGGCATGAGCGAACCGGAGTCCGGCTCCGACCTGGCCAGCGTGCGCACCAGGGCCCTGCGCGTCGACGGAGGCTGGTCGCTGACCGGCACCAAGGTTTGGACATCGGGCGCACACCTCGCGCACGCGTTCATCGTGCTCGCCCGCACGGCGCCGCTGGAGCCGGAGCACCGGCATGCCGGGTTGAGCCAATTCATCGTCGACCTGCGCGGGCCCGGCGTCGACGTGCGCCCGATCGACTCGATGAACGGCGCCCACCACTTCAACGAGGTGATACTCGATGAGGCGTTCGTCCCCGACGACATGGTGTTCGGTGCCATCGGCGACGGCTGGCGGCAGGTGACTTCCGAGCTGAGCTTCGAGCGCAGCGGACCCGAGCGGTACCTGTCGACCTTCGTCCTGCTGGCCGCCTGCGCCGACCGGATGGCGGCGAACGCCATTCCCCGCAACGCGGAGCTGGGGAGACTCGTTGCGCGGGTCACCGGCCTGCACCACATGTCCACCGCGGTTGCGGGCGCGTTGGAACGGCGCGAGCCGGCCGACATCCCCGCCGCCCTGGTCAAGGTGCTCGGCACCAGCACCGAAGGCGACATCGCCGAGTTCGCCGACCTGCAGGACTCCCCCGATCGGATCTTCGCGGACTTGGTGCGGGCCGCCGTGGATCAGCGGCCGGGGTTCACCCTGCGCGGCGGCACCAACGAGGTGCTTCGCGGAGTCATCGCCCGTGGATTGGGGCTGCGGTGAGCCTCCGGCCGTCCGTCGACGAAGCGTTGACCGACATGATGGGAGCCGTCTTTGCCGGTCACCGCGAAAAGCTCTCGGGCGCAACGCTTGTCGAGTGCGGCTCTGACCTGTGGCGCCAGCTCGCCGAGCTCGGTCTTCTGCGCCTCACCGGTGCGGTCGAGCACGGCGGCAGCGGGGCCGGGTGGTACGAGGCGGCCGAGCTCCTGACGGCGGCGGTGCACAGCGGCATTCGCATCCCGCTGGCGGAGCACGACTTGTTGGCATGCTGGCTCCTGGAGGCCAGCGGGTCGGCCGTCGACGGCGCGGCGCGGACCGTCTGCGTGGTCGACGCGCACGGCGTCGCGACGGACGTGCCGTGGGCGAGCATGGCCGAACGGGTGGTGGTCGTATGGCGGGCCGACGGGCAATATCGCGTCACCGACGTCGCCCCCGAGAGGCTCTCCATCACCCCCGGCGTCAATTTGATCGGTGAACCACGCGATACCGTGGCCGCCGAGCTCTCCGGCTTGCAGGGAACGCCCATCGGCCCGACCCTTGTGCGCCAGCTGCGGCTGAAGTCGGGGCTGGTGCGGGCGCTCCAGGTGTGCGCCGCCCTGGACGAGATACTGCGGCTCTGCATCGAGCACGTCAGCTCACGAACCCAGTTCGGGCGGCCGCTGTCGAAATTCCAAGGCGTTCAGCACCTGGTCTCCGACGTTGCCGCCGAGGCCGCGCTCGCCAAGGCCGCAACCGAGGCGGCGTTGACGGCCGGCGTCACGGCACAGTGGTCGAGCCCGACGCTGGAATTCCTTGTGGCCGCGGCGCGTTCGTGTGCGGGCCACGCGGCAACCCTGGTGGTGAGAAACGCCCACCAAGTGCACGGCGCCATCGGCACCACCCGCGAACACCGCCTGCATGAATTCACCAGGGCCGCGCTCGCGTGGCGATCGGAGTTCGGTTCGATGCGTTACTGGGACGACGTCGTCACCGACGCCGCAATGCACGCGAGCGCCGGCGGCTTGTGGAGCCTGATCACCGAGTGACGCGGACGGTGTTCCACTGATCGGGCGGTCGCGGT